>NZ_DAOMQT010000005.1:172317-174678 GCF_035445465.1 Agriterribacter sp. | reverse complement strand
TTCGCACATATTACACCTCACTATGCTTTTCTACATAGCAGACACGAAGCCACAAGGAGTTCTCCTTTGTAATGATTTTATGGCAAATCCAGCTTTAATAACCCTGCTTAGATGCGGGGCAGTATCGGCATTGTTTTTAGTACCTCTGTTTATCGGATTAACTTTTGAACTGCCATTTCTTTGTCCTGCGCCAGTTGGGCTTTCAATGCATCCAGCCCGCTAAATTTTTGCTCGGATCTTAAAAAATGTTTTACGTATACCCGTATGGCTGTATGATAAATATCGCGGTTAAAGTCAAAAATATTTACCTCAACCGCTAACCTGCTGCCGTCAACCGTGGGGCGAAAGCCAATATTCATCATCCCTTTAAAGCAGGCTTCCCCCGTTTTGATTTTCACCGCGTATACACCATTGCCCGGAATGAGCTTTTCATGGTTTTCTATAGCCAGGTTAGCTGTAGGGTAACCTATGGTACGTCCTAATTGATTGCCTTCAATTACTTTTCCTTCAAAAAAATAATTGTATCCAAGCAGGATATTTGCCGTTTCTATATCTCCCTCCAGCAACGCCTTCCGGATGCGGGTGGAGCTTACTGCCACTTCGTTCAGCACTTTTTCAGCAATTTCTTTCACCTCAAATCCCAATGTCTCCCCATATTGTTCCAGCATCAGGTAGTTGCCGGCACGATCCTTACCAAAGCGGTGGTCATAACCAATAATGATGGTATGCGGATGGATCCTTTTTACTAAAAAGTCGCTGATATACGCTTCAGCGCTCTGTTCTGCAAATGCTTCATCAAAGGGAATGACCACAAGGTGATCAATTCCTTCATTCGATAACAATTCAATTTTTTCTTCTAAGGTGTTTAAAAGCTGTACTTTATGGGTATGACTAACAATTTTTCGGGGATGCGGGTGAAAGGTAATGATAACCGTTTCCCCCCGTATTTTTTGAGCTTCCGCTTTGAGCTGGCCAAGGATATGTTTATGCCCGCTGTGCACGCCATCAAAAGTGCCAATGGTAACTACAGCATTATTAAAAACAGGAAGTTGCGTTATGTTATGATGTATTTGCAGGGTAAATGGTAATTTGGTAAAAGCTGCGGTATATGGTTTCCGGGTTGCAAAACTAATAGATAATTGATAATTGAACCGCGAATATTTACTTTTGCAGCGGTTTAAAAAAATATCATGAGCTTATATAATGAAAGAGGCGTTTCGGCGCAAAAAGAAGAAGTGCATGCCGCGGTAAGGAATTTAAACGCCGGGTTGTTTCCTAAAGCGTTTTGTAAAATGTATCCCGATTTCTTAGGTGGAGCGGAGGATTATGTAAACATCATGCATGCCGACGGAGCGGGAACCAAAAGCATACTCGCTTACCTGTACTGGAAGGAAACCGGTGATATTTCGGTGTGGAGGGGCATTGCGCAGGATGCTATTGTAATGAACCTTGATGATTTGCTTTGCGTAGGCGTTTATGATAACTTGGTATTCAATTCCACTATTGACCGCAATAAAAAACGAATTCCGGGAGAAGTGCTGGAGCAGGTGATTGGCGGATCACAGGAGTTTTTTGAGGAGATGGCTGCCTATGGTATACATATCCATTATTTGGGTGGTGAAACAGCCGATGTGGGTGATGTGGTGAGAACCATCGCGGTAAATGGCACCATGACTTCGCGTTGGCCAAAGAATAAGCTGATCACCAATGAAAAGATACAGGCAGGCGATGTAATTGTAGGACTGGCGGGCTATGGTACCTGTGCATATGAAAACGAATATAACAGCGGGTTGGGCAGCAACGGGCTTACCAGCGCCAGGCATGATGTGTTGAGTAAATATTACGCTGAAAAATATCCTGAAACCTTTGAGCCTTCACTGAGCGATAATGTAGTATATATTGGAGCGCATAAAATGACAGACAGGCTTAGCGTTGACGGCAATGAAATAGCTATCGGGAAACTATTGCTGTCGCCTACACGTACCTTCGCTCCTGTATTGAAAACCTTGCTGGAAGAAAATTTTGAAGCCATACACGGTTTAATACACTGCAGTGGCGGCGGACAAACCAAATGCCTGAAATATGTACCGGAAAAGGTAAGGATTGTAAAAGATAATCTTTTTACTCCTCCTGTTATTTTTAACATTATTCAAAAGGCGGGCAATGCGCCTGCGCGTGAAATGTACCAGGTGTTCAATATGGGCTGCCGGTTAGAAATATATACCCCTGAAAAAAATGCGGAGGCGGTAATACGGGCAGCAGGTCAGTATGGCGTGGAAGCCCGGGTTATTGGCAGGGTAGAGGCCTCGGAGCAACAGGAACTGGTTATACAAACACAGGCAGGTGAATTGAAGTTTTGAT
>NZ_DAOMQT010000005.1:42882-172217 GCF_035445465.1 Agriterribacter sp. | reverse complement strand
TCGGAGCAACAGGAACTGGTTATACAAACACAGGCAGGTGAATTGAAGTTTTGATCCGTGGCAGCAACTGGGTAACGGGCGGGCGGGGCTTATGGTATATTTTTTCGTGTGCTGCCAGTTGATTGGATTTTATACCAGGTCGGCAACTGTCTTTTTTTCTAAAATCCTTAGCGTTGCATCTCTTACCGTTATCAGCGTATCACGCAACCCACAGTTTTTTTCATCGCAGTTTTTACATCGTTCATAAAAGTTCAGGCTTACACAGGGAAGGAGCGCAATAGGGCCATCCAGCAAACGCATCACTTTTGCCAGGTGAATATCCGATGGCGATTCCTTAAAAAAATAGCCGCCGCCTTTACCTTTCTTACTGTCTAATACGCCCCCGTTTTTTAGTTCTAAGAGTATATTTTCCAGGAATTTCAATGGTATTTTTTTCTTCCGGGCTATTTCCGCAATAAGTATAGGCCCTTCTTTTTCTACCTGGGCCATATACATGAGCGCTTTAAAAGCATACTGTGTTTTTTTAGAAAGCATATCCTACAGGGTTTAAACAATCAGCAATTTAATTTTAAAATCCGGATTTCAGGCATTAAACACGGGGAAGTATAGCTGATTTTCATCAGGAAAACAAAAAAGATCAGGAGGTTCGTCTTTTCCTTTGAAACAAACTGAAGTGATTATAGGTGAAAAAACTTTACCCCATCTTGTACATCCGTACTATCTGTGAGCGCCTGAATCTGTTTTCTCACAAATTTCACAGATAAGCACCGATATTACAGACCCAGCACATCGCTCATGGTAAATACGCCCCGTTGCCCGTATAAGAATTCAGCAGCCAATACAGCACCTAAAGCAAAGCCCGAACGGTTATGCGCGGTATGTATGATCTCAATATCATCTGTATCCGAATGATACAGAATACGGTGGGTTCCCGGCGCCGGATCGGTTCTTTTACTGATGATCTGAAGATCGGATGCTTTATGGCTTTCTGTATTAACCCACTGTTTCTTAAAGGGATTAACCGCCAGTATTTGTTCCGCCAGTGTGATAGCAGTGCCGCTGGGGGCGTCTTTTTTTTGGGTGTGATGCGTTTCTTCTATAGTAGCGCTGTAATCTTTTTGGGAAGCCATTAACTGGGCAAGTCTTTTATTTACCTCGAAAAAGATATTTACCCCAATACTGAAGTTGCTGGCATACAGCAGGGCGCCATTTTGCGCCTTGCAGTTCCACACCGCTTCCTGGTACCGGCTTAGCCAGCCGGTAGAGCCCGAAACCACCGGCACTTCCGCCTCAAAGCATTTGTTAATATTGTCAAAGGCACTTTCGGGCCCGGTAAATTCAATAGCCACATCGGCCTGGCTTATGTTTTCCACTGTGTTATCTTCCGTATTGTCTATTGAAATTTTTAGTACAATGCTGTGCTTGCGCTGAATGGCAATTTCTTCAATGGCATGGCCCATTTTGCCGTAACCGATCAATGCTATCTTCATCTGTTATTTAATTTATTTTTCAGCCGGCAAAGATAAACAGAATTAACGGCCCGGAGAAAGCCGGTTGGTATGGTTTTTACCAATATTAAGCACAATACCTATTCCGGCCGTATTGGCAATGGGCATATACCCGGGCTTAATTTGTAAGCTCAGGTCATCGGTGATATTGAAATCTTTTAAATGCGCGTCAACCGTGGCGTCAACCACGTTCAGTCCCCATAGTAAAAGAAAAGCCAGCACCGAGTAATCTACATTCCTCCTGAAATCGTTGCGGTAATTCTGAAGTCCCGACTTATCTCCGCGTTTAACCAAGGGTTGTAACTGCACATATACATTTTCATAATTGGCAGTGTCTTTAGCCGATAAAACATTAAATGCATACCGCGTACGCTGGAACCATCTGAGGTTGTCAACAAATGTATATGCCGGAAAAGCCAGTGCGCCATATACCAGGGGTAGTTTCCAGTATTTCTTATTGTATACCTGTCCTGCGCCCGGCAGTATGGCAGAAAGCAGCGCGGCTGTGCCGGCAGGGCTTCTTTTTTTTGAGGTGTCGGTAATGGAAACGGATTGGGGTAAACTATCTGCCGCTATGCGCGCCGGCGCTGTTATAATGCTGTCTGCCGGTTGTGCAGTAATGGTTGTATCGTTTTGTGCAGTTGCCTGTAGTGCACAAAATGCTAAGAGAAGTATCAATAGCACGTGTTGCTTATGCATATCCATGATTACATTAAACAGCCGGAACATTCATTTTTTCCAGAATGGTATTGAGCTCCTGGATCGAAAAATATTCAATGGTAATGGCGCCATGCCCCTTTTTATTATGTTGCATTTTTACGCGGGTACCGTAGTGAGAGGCCAAGTTATCCTCAATTTTTCTGAATGGAGCGGGCAGTGCCGCTTTTACCGGTTTTTTAACAGCGCCGCTTTTATATAATTTCCTGACCAGGTCTTCGGTTTGACGTACCGAGAGTCCCTGTTTTTTAATTTCATTAAAAATGAACAACTGCTGGTCAACGGTATCAACGTTTATGATAGCCCGCGCGTGCCCCATGCTAATGCTGTTGTTGCGAACGGCTATTTGTATATCGGGAGGGAGTTTTAATAAACGGATATAGTTGGTTACCGTGCTTCTTTCTTTGCCCATACGCTCCGCTACCTGCTCCTGCGTATACTCTAATTCTTCCATCATGCGCTTATAGCTGATGCCGATTTCTATGGCATTGAGGTTTTCGCGCTGCAGGTTTTCCAGGAGCGCCAACTCTAACAATTGCTGGTCATTGGCCTGCCTGATATATACCGGGATATCTTTTAGTCCTGCTATTTTAGCTGCCCGCCACCTTCTTTCACCTGCAATAATGCGGTATTTATCGCCTGTTTTGGAAACCGTTAGAGGTTGAATAATATCGTGCAGCTTAATGGAGTTCGCCAGCTCGTTCAAAGCCTGTTCATCAAAATCGTGGCGGGGCTGTTTGGGGTTAACCTCAATCTGTTCCACAGGAACGCGTATGGTTGTGGTTACTTTTTCCACCACACCGCCTTTCAGGTGGTCGCCACCGGTAGTTTTTAGATCGGCATCAATGCTTTGCAGCAGGGAACGTATCCCTTTGCCCAAAGCTTCTTTTTTATTTTTATTATTCGGAGTGCTGCTCATTATCAAGAGTTAAGGTTCTTTCTTCCTGTGATATTTTCGTCATGTTATTGCGTTGCAAAACTTCTTTGGCAAGGTTCAGGTAATTGATGGATCCCTTGCTTTCCGCATCATATAAAATGGCCGGCTTACCCACGCTGGGCGCTTCGCTCAGGCGGGTATTGCGGTGGATGATGGTATCAAAAACCATTTCTTCAAAATGATGTCTTACCTCGTTCACTACCTGGTTGCAGAGGCGCAGCCGGCCATCGTACATCGTCATTAAAATACCTTCAATAACCAGTTCCGGATTAAGCCGGCTTTGTACAATTTTTATCGTGTTCAGTAATTTGCCCAGTCCTTCCAGCGCAAAGAACTCTGCCTGCACGGGTACCACCACGCTGTCGGCTGCGGTTAAGGCATTTACGGTAATAAGACCTAACGACGGGGAACAGTCAATCACAATAAAATCATAATCGCCCCTGATAGGATCGAGAATATATTTCAGCACATTTTCCCTGTTGGGGTAATTAATCATTTCAATTTCGGCGCCTACAAGGTCAATATGCGAAGGAATAACATCTAAATTAGGGATCTCGGTTTTTAATACCGTTTCTCTTGCCGGCGTTTCGTTTACCATGCAATCGTACAGGCTTTTTTGTATATTATGCAAATCAAACCCAACTCCCGTGGTACTGTTCGCCTGGGGATCAGCGTCTACCAGCAGCGTTTTCCTTTCTAATACCGCCAAGCTTGCAGCCAGGTTAATAGCCGTAGTGGTTTTTCCTACCCCGCCTTTCTGATTGGCTATACCTATAATTCTTGCCATGTGTTGTTTACGTAGATTGTTATTCGAATGTTTGCTTCGGCCGCAGTTGCCGGTTTGCCAAATGGCAAATGTAATTTATTATTTCCGCTGTTTTTATTAAATATCAAGGGTTTCGCCCACTGCCAATAAATGCAGCTTCATTTCCTGTGCTACAAAGGCCTGCTTTGCATTTGCATGATCAATTTTAATATAACCAAAAGTATCGTAGTGAACGCCGATCACCTGCCTGCATTGTATAAAACGCGCTGCCTGAATGGCATCGTCAATGCCCATTGTGAAATTATCGCCTACCGGCAGAATAGCAAAATTCAATGAAGCATACTGCGGAACCAGTTGCATATCTAAAGTTAAGGCGGTATCGCCGCTGTAATAAAAGTTTCCTTCGCCGGTAGTAAAAACGAAACCCATAGGGTTGCCGCCATAGCTGCCATCGGGCAACCCGCTTGAATGCTGCGCCACCACGCATTTTACCGTTCCAAAATCAAACACCCAT
Organism: Agriterribacter sp.; assembly: GCF_035445465.1. Classification (NCBI taxonomy): domain Bacteria; kingdom Pseudomonadati; phylum Bacteroidota; class Chitinophagia; order Chitinophagales; family Chitinophagaceae; genus Agriterribacter; species Agriterribacter sp. The sequence goes on along the minus strand of NZ_DAOMQT010000005.1, from coordinate 167,775 downwards.
TTACCGCCCGTATTCATGGGGTGGGTATGAGTTATTCCCTGGTTATTCAGCCAGACATGAATTTCAAAGCTGCACACTACCGTGGCGCCGGTTCTGGTTGCAATGCTTATACAATCGGCGATATGATCCTCGTGCCCGTGCGACAAAAAAATGTAATCTGCCTGTATATTAGTGATGTCAATATCAGCAGCTAATGTATTAGGCGTAATAAAAGGATCAAAAAGAATGTTTTTGCCCTTAATTTGTACGGCAAAGCAGGAATGTCCGTAGTAAGTAAACCGCATTCTATATATTATGATCGTTAATGATATTATTTAGTGGTTGAAACAGGTTTATCTTTGCAGGGATAAGGCCGGTGCAACCGCGACATGTTGACAAAAATACAGTTTCGGTAATAATATTCATTGAACAATTCATTCACAGCAGCCGATATTAAGATGCATGCAGATATATATACCATTATTTCCGGTACGAACCGCCCCGGAAGTAATACCATACGGGTGGCAAAGCAGTATTTTCATTTGCTCGAAAAAAAAGGAATTCTCACCCGGTTTGTTTCGCTTGAAGGGCTGGATGTTAACAGCAGGAATGACCAGTTGAGGAAGCTGGAAAAAGAAGCGCTCATTCCTGCCCGGAAATTTATTTTTGTTGTACCCGAATATAATGGCAGTTTCCCGGGCGTATTAAAAGCCATGATTGACAATACCGATATTGAAAAAGTGTGGTGGGGTAAAAAAGCATTGCTTACCGGCGTATCTACAGGGCGGGCGGGCAACCTCAGGGGAATGGAACATCTTACCGGTGTATTGCATTACCTTAAAATGAATGTGCATCATAATAAGCTGCCTATATCGGTAGTGAACAGGTTGTTAAATGGCGGAAAGGATATTGAAGATGCAGTAACATTGAAAGTAATTGACGAACAACTGGAAGAGTTTATACGGTTTTAAGGATACGGAACGTATTGATTTAAAATTGATTCAGGTTGCAGGTTTCAAGGGTTATCCGTTCCGGTTTTGAGTTTGTGGTTTATTATTTGTGGTTTATTGTTGTATTGGCTTCGAATTTTTGAATTAATGTAGCAATATGCGCAGTTATTCCGGCACATGGATTTTTATACTAATTGTTTTACTGATTGACCTGTATGTTTTTCAGGCTGTTAAGTTTACATTGCAATCTGTTTCCCCCAGGACCAGATTTACGGTTTACAGCCTGTACTGGGGCCTAAGCGCGGTGACTGTGATAACGCTTGCCATTCTTCCGTATATCAATCTGGATAGCTGGCCCAGGAATTTACGCACCTACTGGATGGCCACTATTATAGGCTTATTTCTTTCCAAATCACTTACGGTAATCTTTTTACTGGCAGACGATCTGCGCAGGTTACTGCAATGGGGAGGAGGTAAGCTGTTTTACCAATATATAGAAGGCGAGCCATTTAAGGCGGCCGGCATTTCAAGATCGGTGTTTATGAGCTGGCTCGGGCTGGCTGTCGGTGGAGGCTTAATGACAGCCATGATGCTGGGGTTTGCCAATAAATACCGTTACCAGCTAAAAAAAGTAAAGCTGAATTTTCCTAATCTTCCCGATGCTTTTAAAGGATTGAAAGTGGTTCATATTTCAGATGTACATTCCGGAAGCTTTACCGATAAAAAAGCGGTGGAACATGGTGTGCAAATGATCATGGATCAGCAGGCGGATCTTATTCTTTTCACCGGCGACCTGGTAAATGACCAGGCCAGTGAAATGAAAGACTACACAGCAGTATTTGCCAGGTTACGGGCGCCTATGGGCGTATTCAGTACATTGGGAAATCATGATTATGGCGACTACCGGAAGTGGTTGAACCAGGAAGAAAAGGTACAAAACCTGGAAAGATTAAAGCAATTGCAGACTGAGATGGGCTGGCGTTTATTAATGAATGAACATGTGGTGCTGGAAAAGCAGGGACAGCAAATTGCTTTACTGGGAATAGAGAACTGGGGCGCCAAAGCCAATTTCCCCAAGTATGGTAAATTGCACGAGGCATATGCCGGTACGGAGAAATATCCTTTCAAAATTTTAATGAGTCACGATCCCAGCCACTGGGATGCACAGGTGCGGCCCGAATACAGCGATATTGATCTTACGCTGAGCGGACATACCCATGGCATGCAGTTTGGCGTGGAGGTACCCGGCTTTAAATGGAGCCCGGTGCAATATGTGTATAAGCAATGGGCGGGGCTGTACGAACAGGCTCATCAAAAGCTGTATATTAACCGCGGGTTTGGGTTCATTGGCTATCCCGGAAGGGTTGGTATTTTGCCGGAGATTACGCTCATTGAACTGTCGTAGGGTTACAGGTTGCAAGTTCCTGAAACCTGTAACCTGCAACAACCTGCCCGCTGACTGCTGAAAGCTAATAGCTCCAGGTATAACATTTCACTTAGATTTAGTTAACAAAATACTCTGAAGCAGCTATTGCAGGTGGCATTATATTGGATTAGATTTAGGAAATAAAACTCCACGTATGAAACGTTTCATTCTTTCTGTTGCCTGTATAAGCTTCCTTTTTATCGCTTCTTCGGTATCTGCGCAGGGAATTAAGCTTGCCATTCATGCCGGCGCCAATATGGGTAAGTTAGACGGGAAATCATTTAAAGACGAATACCAGTTAGGTTACCATCTGGGCGTTGCTCCCGAAATTATGTTCTCTTCCAAATGGGGTATTCAGCCCGAGGTACTGTTCAGTCAAACCAATACTACCACCTCTACCGATTTTCATGATATTTATAAAGTGTCGGTAAATGAATTAAAAGATGTAAAACTGAATTACCTGAGTATTCCGCTTATGCTTTCCTACCGTCCGTTTTCATTTTTTACCCTCCAGGCAGGTCCACAGTTCAGTATTTTAATGAATAAGCACAATACGCTGCTTGAAAATGGCGGAGAGGCGTTTAAGAATGGCGACTTTTCAATGGTAGGCGGAGCGCAGGTTAATATCCTCAAGCTAAGGGTATATGGCAGGTATGGCATCGGGCTGTCTAATATTAATGATATAGATAACCGGGATAACTGGAAAAGCCAAACGGTGCAGTTAGGCGTTGGCATAGCGCTTTAAAAGAAATAAAATAATTATTTGAAGAATCCGGATCATGGCATCCGGATTTTTTGTTTTTTTACTGGCATTATACTTGACCAAGGTATTACCAAAGTTTTTCAGGGCGTGTTTGCTTTGAAAATATGTCATATTGACTTTTGAACGGAAGATTATGAAAAGAAGCGATATTTTTTTAAGACCAGAAGATGAAATGGAGTTTATGCCCATCATCCCCCTGAATGAAGATGACTCCGAAAGTACTGATGAGATCAGCGTTCCATCCGAATTGCCCTTATTACCCCTGCGCAATACCGTTTTATTTCCGGGAGTGGTTTTACCCATAACCGTAGGTAGAGACCGGTCTATAAAAGCAGTAAATGATGTATACAAGACTGACAAACTGGTAGGTGTGATAGCGCAAAAAGACAGTACGGTGGAAGACCCCACAGTGAATGATCTGGAAACTACCGGCACGGTAGCAAAAATAATTAAGCTTATAAAGATGCCCGATGGCGGAACAACCATCATCATCCAGGGGCGAAAAAGATTTGCTATTGAGAAGATTGTAGCTGAAGATCCGTATTTCAGGGCTACGATACATCTGCTGGAGGAGGATAAAGTAAATATTGATGATGACCAGCATTTTGCGGCAACGGTAAGTTCCATAAAAGACCTGGCGGCACAGATCATCCTGCTTTCACCCAATATGCCCTCTGAAGCATCTGTTATTTTAAAGAATATTGAAAACCCATCCTTCCTTATTCATTTTGTTAGCAGCAATATCAGCAGCGATTTAAAGGAAAAGCAAGAGCTGCTTGAAATGAATGATTTAAAAGTAAGGGCCGAAAAGCTCATGCACCTGCTTAACCGCGAACTCCAGTTTGCCGAATTAAAGAACCAGCTAACCAACCGCACCAAAACCGAATTAGACAAGCAGCAAAAAGAATATTTCCTGCAGCAGCAGTTAAAAAGCATAAAGGAAGAGCTGGGTGGGGATGCCAATGAAAGAGAGATAAGGGAAATGCAGAAAAAGGCGGATGCTAAAAAATGGCCGGAAGCTGCAAAAGAGGCGTTTAAGAAAGGGATAGAAAAGCTGGAACGCATGCATGTTTCCACACCCGACTATTCTGTGGTATACAATCACCTCGACCTGATGCTGGAGCTGCCCTGGAATGAGGGAACAATAGATTCTTATGATTTAAGCAAAGCCAAAAAAATACTTGATCGTGATCATTACGGTATGAATAAGATCAAGGAGCGTTTGCTGGAATACCTGGCAGTGTTAAAGCTGAAAGGAGATATGAAAAGTCCCATCCTTTGTTTTGTAGGACCTCCCGGTATTGGTAAAACATCCCTGGGCAGAAGCATAGCAGCGGCCCTGAACCGCAAATATGTAAGGCTTAGCCTGGGTGGTATGCATGATGAAAGCGAGATAAGGGGGCACCGTAAAACATATATCGGCGCTATGCCGGGGCGTATCCTCCAGTCTATACGGAAGGTAAAATCCTGCAATCCTGTAATCATTTTGGATGAAGTAGATAAAGTGGGAAATGATTTCCGTGGCGATCCTTCGTCTGCATTACTGGAAGTGCTGGATCCGGAGCAAAACCATACTTTTTATGATAACTACCTTGAACTGGAATATGATTTAAGCAAGGTATTATTTATTGCCACCGCCAATGATTTACAGCATATCCAGCCTGCATTGAGAGACAGGCTTGAAATCATTGATCTTAACGGGTACGCTGTTGAAGAAAAAGTACAGATAGCCAAACGTCACCTCCTTCCCAAGCAAAAGGAGCTCCATGGGCTAAAGGGTATGAATATTAAAGTTAGTGATGCTGTTCTGGAAAAAATAATTGAAGATTATACCAGGGAGAGCGGGGTGCGTGAATTAGACAGGCAACTGGCTTCCATTATGCGTTCCCTGGCCAAGGAATATGCCATAAAGAGTAAATTAAAGCCCACCCTTACAACCAGGGACATTGAAAAAATATTGGGTAAGCCCAGGTACAGCAACGACCTGTATAAAATAGCCAATATGCCCGGAGTGGCCGTAGGCCTTGCGTACACTTATGTGGGTGGTGATATATTGTTTATTGAAACCACGCAGAGTGATGGAAAAGGGGAATTAAAGCTTACGGGTAACCTGGGTAATGTAATGAAAGAAAGTGCCACAACGGCGTTAACCTACCTGCAGGCCAATGCCCGGAAATACAGTATAGACCCTGAGTTGTTTCAAAAAAAGAATATTCACGTGCATGTGCCTGAAGGCGCTGTACCTAAAGACGGACCCAGCGCCGGCATTACCATGATGACGGCCATAGCTTCAGCGCTCACCGGCCGTAAAGTAAAGCCCTACCTGGCGATGACGGGTGAAATTACACTTCGCGGCCAGGTATTGCCGGTAGGCGGCATAAAAGAAAAGGTGCTGGCTGCCAAGCGTGCCGGCATGAAAGAAGTGGTGATGTGCTGGCAAAACGAAAAGGATGTGCAGGAAATCAATTCCGATTTTATTAAGGGCATGAAGTTCCATTATGTGAAAAATATGCAGCAGGTTTTGGATATTAGTTTGGTTTAAGGTTGATATTTGGTAATTAAACAGGAGGATTTTCATATTTATTTTGTCTGATGGGAACTTTTCTACGTATTTATACGACTATTGTATAGTAGTTACCCTAAATACACCAGACAAATGATAAGAATTGTGATTGCTGATGACCATCCTGAAATTAGAAGCGCCTGGTCAATGTTCCTGCGCAGCCATGCTAACATCATCGTAGTAGGAGAATGTACCAATGGCCAGGAAGTGATAGATAAGGTACGGGAATCGCAACCGGATATTGTGCTGATGGATATTAATATGAAGCCCATTTCGGGTATTGAGGCTACCCGGAAGCTGACGGATGAGCATCCGGACGTTAAGGTTATTGGTGTATCTTTTCATACTTCGCCGGTTTATATCAGGAAAATGTTAGACGCGGGAGCTCGGGGTTATGTTTTTAAATACGCGGTTGTGGAAGACCTGCTAAACGCAATTGAGGAAGTATATAAAGGCAATATTTTTCTTGGTAAAGATGTGAAGCCCGGAAACTAAGGAATACGATAGCCTGCTTTTTCTGCATTTCGAGTATCTTTGCGCACTTATGGATACTTCGAAAACAGTGGCTTTTCATACACTGGGTTGCAAGCTCAATTTTGCTGAAACTTCTACACTTTCCCGGATGCTGGAAAATGAAGGGTTCCAGAAAAGACCATTTGAAGACATTGCAGATGTATATGTGATCAATACCTGCTCCGTTACCGACAATGCCGATAAGGAATGCCGGCAATTGGTACGCCGCATCCAGCGCAAATCTCCTCAAAGCCTGGTAGTAATTACAGGTTGTTATGCACAGCTCAAACCACAGGAAATTGCTGAAATAAAAGGGGTGGACTTAGTGCTGGGTGCCGCCGAAAAATTTAATATAGCCACTCATCTCAAAGAGCTCACCAAGGGTGATTCTGCCAGGATATCCAGTTGCGATATTGACGAAATATCTGGATTCAACAGCTCGTTTTCGTTAAATGACCGTACCCGAACATTTTTAAAAGTGCAGGATGGCTGCAGCTATAACTGCTCTTTTTGTACCATACCCATGGCCCGCGGAAAGAGCAGGAGCGATACCATTGCCAATGTGGTTGCACATGCCACGGAACTGGCGGCTAACGGAGTAAAAGAAATTGTATTAACAGGCGTTAACCTTGGTGATTTTGGGATCAGTGAAAGCCTAAACGCTCCCGGTGTGCAAAGGAATGAAACTTTTTTCCAGCTTATACAGGAGCTGGAAAAAGTGGAAGGGATAGCACGTTACCGCATATCTTCCATAGAGCCCAACCTGCTTACAAATGATATTATAGCGTTTGTAGCGGAGAGTAAAAAATTCATGCCGCATTTTCATATACCCCTGCAAAGCGGCAGTAACCGTATACTGGGGTTGATGCGACGCAGGTATAAGCGGGAATGGTATGCAGACAGGGTTGCCACTATCAAAGCCTTAATGCCGCACTGCTGTATTGGCGCCGATGTAATAGTGGGATCTCCGGGAGAAACGGAGGAAGATTTCAGCACTACATTTGATTTCCTGCACGGGCTCGATGTTTCTTATCTTCATGTATTCACTTACTCCGAAAGAGATAATACCGCTGCGCTTTCCATTAAACCCGTTGTGCCGGTGCATACCCGGCATGAACGCAATAAAACATTACGCAATTTGTCGTACATGAAAATGCAGTATTTCACAGGGCAGCACAGCGGGCAGAGCCGGGAAGTATTATTTGAGAGCCGGAATAAAAATGGCATGATGGAAGGGTATACAGATAATTATATAAAGGTTACCGTGCCCTATCAGGAGAAACTGGTAAATACGGTTACCTCATGGGCCATTTAGCAGGGTAGGAGTTTATCATTTATGATCTGTGGGTTATCGTTTGCAAACCGTCCTGCCGGGATTCTACAATATGAAGCCAATAGTATATAAAACAATTTTTATTGCCTGCTGCCTGCTGGCGGTATTGCAGCCCGAAAGCTTTTCCCAGCGTGGGCGAGCCCGGGCGGAAATCAAAAAGCTGATGCAGGAATACAACGCTGTAGGCTTATCTGTAGCTGTGGTGAAAAATGACAAAATTGTATACACCCATGCTTTTGGACTCAAGAATATAGCGCAGCGCCAGGCTTTGAAACGTAACGATATTTTCCGTATCGCTTCCATCTCCAAATCTTTTTCCGCAACCGCCATTCTGCAACTGGTGGAAGCCGGGAAGCTCTCGCTCGATGATGATATAAGCCACCTGGTAGGCTTTACCGTACGCAATCCTGCATATCCCGATGTTGTTATTACGCTAAGGATGGTGCTGTCTCATACCTCAAGCATTAACGACAGCCAGGGATATTTTAAGCTGGATGTGATCAACCCTGCAACTAACCCCGGTTATGCGGCATGCTATAGCAACTATCCTCCGGGCGGAGGCTACAGGTATTGCAATCTTAATTTTAATATGGCAGGTGCAGTAATTGAGAAAATAAGCGGCGAGCGTTTTGATCAGTATGTGGTAAACCATATTTTAAAACCGCTGCGTTTGTACGGAGGATACTGTATTGATTCGCTGGATACATCTTTATTTGCTACCTTATACGAATATGACTCCGCCACGCAAAAGTTCACGGCTGCTGCAGATGCCTACAATCCAAGAAGGGAAGAGATACGCAACTACATGCCCGGCTATTCAACTCCCGTATTTTCTCCAACCGGCGGTATGAAAATATCCGCAAGAGACCTTGCAGTATATATGCAGATGCACATGAACAGGGGAACATACAGGGGAATTCAGATCATCAGCGAAAAAAGCGCGCAGGAGATGCAAACTGCTGTAAGCGAAGCTCAAAAATACGGGCTGGCTTTGTTAACAACGGATACTTTCATTCCCGGCAGGCAACTCACCGGACATACGGGCTCTGCGTATGGGTTGTACAGCGCTATGTTTTTCAGCCCTGAAGACAAATTCGGGCTTGTGCTGATCACCAACGGCTGCGATGCGGCGTATACTAATGGGGATATCACGTTTTTAAAGGCTGCTGCCCAGGTGTTGTACAAGAATTTCATTGAGTAGCTCGCTGATACAGAAATCTGCGTTTTTGCTCTCAGATCGTTTTGGAACTAAAATATCATGGTTGAAAAAAGACAGTACCATGTAAAAAAGGTGGTAATAAAAAATGTTACTTCGAGACAGACGCAGCGAAAGCATAGCAGCGCATATAAAAAGCGCACCTAATAAAAAAAGGTTTTGATTAGTTTTAATCAAAACCTTTTAAGATGTGGGAGCACACGGGTTCGAACCGCGGACCCTCTGCTTGTAAGGCATATCTAAAGCATATTAGGCAATATAAAGAAGTATAACAAAATATAACTACAATATAGCAGGGATATGTATTTCACGGCATATTGCTTTATATTATTTAATACAAAAAAGCGTTCACTTTATATATTTTAACTAATATTGTATGCAAATAGTATGTGAATGGGAAAAAAATCAATAGTGCACACAGCTACTTCAAGCATCGTATTGGATCAGCGACGGGAATTAAAAGATGGCACCTATCCGGTTAAAATAAGAATAACCTTTCAAAGAAAACAGGTTTATTACTCAACTCCCCATGCACTTTCTGAAGATTACTACAAGGTAGCTCTGGACATTCCGTTAAATGACAAAGAAAAGAAAGTCCGGAAACCTCTTTCAAAAACTATCAAAAGCAAATTAAAGGAAGTAGGCACTGAGCTTCGCAGTTATGAAAATAAAGCTGTTGCCATAATCAAAGAACTACCCTCCTTTACCTGGCAGGATTTTGAAAAAAGCTTCCTCACCAATAGGAGCGCCCAGGACGTTGTAAACCTGGCTTTTGCAGAACGAATACGCCAATTAAGGGCGGCCGGGCAAATAGGTACAGCAGTTACATATGAATGTGCCCAGGCAAGTTTAAATAACTTTCTACCTGGTGCGAAATTCTCAGATATTACCCCGGATAAGCTGAACGAATATGAAAGGTTTATGCTCGAAAAAAATAATTCTAAAACTACCATCAGCATGTACCTCCGCTCACTTAGAGCCATTTTCAACATCGCTATTTCTAATAAAGACATATTGCCGGCATTGTACCCATTTCGCAGAAATGAAAATGAGAAAAATAAATATCAAATCCCGGAAGGCAGGAACATAAAGAAAGCATTGAAGATTTCTGCTATTGAAAAGGTGTTTGATTATAAAGCCTTGCCTGGAAGTAGCATGGAAATGGCAAAAGATTACTGGATTTTTTTATACCTGGGAAATGGCATGAATGTGAAGGATCTCTGTTTATTGAAGTATAAGGACATTGATAAAAGTATACTGAAATTCAAGAGAGCTAAAACTATAAGGCAAAAAAAAGAAAAAATAATTTATGCTGTGCTGCAGCCGGAAGCCAGAGCCATTATTAAGAAATGGGGTAACAAGAAAAAGGATGGTGATACTTTTATATTTCCGGTTTTAACAGGTAAGGAAACCCCAGAGCGGCAATACCAACTCATTCAACAACTCACACACGTTATTAATGATAACATGAGGGAAATATCTAAGGATCTGAAGATTACTCCCCCACTTACTACGTACACTGCCCGGCACAGTTTTGCAACAGTATTAAAACGCTCAGGCACCAGCATAGATTTAATTAGCGAAATGTTGGGGCATAGTAACCTAAGAACAACGCAGAACTATTTGGACAGTTTTGAAAATGAAACCCTGAGAACACAAGCTAAAGCCTTAACGGCATTTAAAAAAACAAAAGCTAAATGACAAAAAAGGAAATAGATACCCTTTTATTGGATAAAGACATTTGCCCGGCTAATAGCCATGCACCTGGCTTTAAAGATTATTTATTTGCCATTGACCATAAAATAAAAATAGATGAATATTTAATCAGCAGCCAGGTATTTGAAACTTTAAAGAAAATATATGAACGGTACAGAGATCAGATACTATATGGGGACTCCTGGGTACAATCGGACCATGAAGGTTTTGTAGATTCAGTTACGTACCAGTTAAATCATGTGGCAGCAGATCAGGAACACAGGAAAATTATACTTCGGAAATTGATTGATAACTGTTATATGGATCTGCAAGCAGCCTGCCAGGATATAGATCCCATATTTGGTAGTGCTCCTGGGTTTATAGAAAGTATTGAAAGCTATTGGATTTACCCATTAATGAACGATGGTGCCGAGTTGATCCGGTATATTAAATTCGATCTATTGAAAAAGGGAAGTTTTGAAAATTTTTTCTCCCTTTATGAAGAGAGAGAGTCAATCTCTAATTTTATTATTTTGGATAGTTATTTTTTGAGTGATAGTTTGAATCTGGTCTACAAAGCAATTTCGGTTAAAAAAAACATTGAGTATTTGCAAAAATTGATTGATGATCAGTATGCCCCTTCATCCAAGATTATTAATAAAGAAACAAGGTCAAGAAACCCTAAACCTCAACCGGGAGCTTTTGAGGATATCTTTTGTAAACCTGAGTACGCAGAATATGCTATTCAAGCTTTAAGAGCTATTTCGAGACCTATGCCGGTAATAGATATAGATAACAACTATATAGGAAAGGGTAAAGGTATTTTCCGTGTATGGATTGATGCCCTAAAACAATTCCCAGGTGCTCAAATTATAAATCAAGATCTATCTATAAAAGTTGTTGCAAAACTAATAAACACGAAAATAAAAGGTGCTGGATTAGATGGAAGTGAATTTACGCATACCTATAAGAAAATTGAACCTTATAAAAATTCGATTACAAAAAAAATATTAGAAACCTTTTCTCCTCTCCTTAATAATTTAGGAAGAAAAGGGAAATAGGGTTTAATATTTTTTATCCTTTTGCCATATCAAATACAGAATTGATATGGACCAAATTATTTTATCCTCTTTTCCGCTAAAGGACTTAGAAACAGTAATAATAGACTGTGTAAATAACTGCCTCAAAAATAGTAAGCATTATCAACCTACTCCCCCCGACTTACTGGCACCTGATCAGGACGAAATACTAAACATTAAGGAGGCGTCTGCCTACCTTAAACTGGCAGTGCCTACGCTTTATAAATTTTGTGGCGAAAAAACTATTCCCTACATAAAAAAAGGAGGTAAGCTACTTTTTTACAAAAAGGAATTGTTGAAATGGGCTGAAGAAGGTCGGCAAAAAACCAAACGAGAAATCCGGCTGGATGCCGAAACCTGGTTAGGAAAATTAGGACAGAAAAAAGCCATTAACAATAAATAATTCACTCATTAAATTATTAAAGTTAATGGCACACTTAACACTAGGTAACGAAAATAGTGAAAAAAAAGAAAGCCAGGAAAAAAGTTATTTCCAGCAAAGGATGGAAAAATATGGCATCACCAATGAACATAATTGTATTGATGTTTGGGCGAATGAAAATGTGAATGGTGAACACAAAGACAAGTTAATAAGTAAGCCGATTTTTATCCCTACCGAAGACGGATCCATCAAAATAATGGCGATTGATGCAGACCGAAATGAGATTAAGATCAACAAAAAAGGCAGCAGGTTTAAGGAAACGTATTATTCAACACGACATGCAGAACCCAAAAAAATGTCAGACGGCTCATTTGCTAAAATGACATTCCCCCCAGGAGCAACTCCCCCACCTGGTATTTTTAATAAAGTAATTAAAGCCCTTGAAGATAAAACCCACATCGAAGTGCTGTTTATCGTTGAAGGCGATTTTAAAGCCTTTAAGATTTGTATGGCAGGTGGGTATGCCATTGCTATTAAATCGGTAACACTTTACAACGATAAGGAAACCAAAAAAATTCACGGCGATATATTACGCGTCATTAAAACTTGTGAACCTAAAAGGGTGGAAATCCTTGTGGATGGAGACGCATTAAATATTTCATTAAAAGCATTGGAAGAAGGCAAAGACTTGGTTTCCCGCCCGAAGACCTTTTTTAACCTTGCAAATAACCTGAAAAACCAGCTTAAAGATGAAAATGTTGAGGTTACGTTTTCTTATCCAAAAAGCCACGCTCTGGCTGAAAAATTTGGAAAAAGCAAAGATGACTTAAAGGGACCGGATGATATACTGATTGCCTTGCCAGAAAAGCAAAAAGATATTTTAAAATGTTTGGCAAGCCCAAATTCTTCAGACTATTTCGAAAAAATAGATATAACATATGAAGCCAAAAAGCTTTGGCGCCATTTTCGGCTACACGATGTAAATGAATTCGTGCTTTTCCATGCGGAACAATACCCTGAGCTATTGCACAACCAATTTAAATGGCACGGTGGAACATATAAATGGGACGAAAAGGAAGAAAAATGTATCGAGGTTTCGCCTGCTGCAGCAGAAATGTTTATCAGGATTGGCGATGATTATTTCAAAATTATTTTGAAACCCAATAAGTATGGCCACCTTGAAAAAGTACTAATCCGCCTCAATAAAACAACCATTATAGACGACTACGGGAAAAAATTCTTAAAGTCAATTAAGAAATTCGATGCTCCTTGTATTGTGCCTGACAATAAAAACTTTAACCAGGTAATAGGTACTTGTTGGAACTTATATTCCCCTTTAGATTATTTACCGGCTGAACAAACATTCGACCTAATTGATTTGCCTGCAATAAACAAATTTTTGCGCCATATAGCAGCGGAAAGAAAAGCTTTTTATGTTGATCAAAAAACGAAAGCAAAAATTGAGGTTTCAGTTCTTGAGATGTTACTTGATTATTTGCAGATCCTTTATTTAAATCCAGAGCAAAAATTACCTGTTTTCTGTTTGGTGAGTGAAGAAAACAATACCGGAAAATCAACTTTTGCCTTTCTGTTGAGAAAAATTTTCGGCGCAAATGTGGCCATCGTCGGAAATGATGATTTGGCAGGAAATTTCAATTCGCATTGGATATCCAAACTTGTCGTAGTCTGCGACGAAACAATGATTGAGAAACGCATTGTTCTTGAAAAGATAAAGTCATTGAGCACTGCCACTAAAGTTTTCATGAATGCTAAAGGTAGGGACCAAGTAGAGCTGGATTGTTTTATGAAATTCGTTTTAATAACCAACAATGAGGAAAACTTTATCTATGCTTCAAAGGAAGATATACGCTACTGGATACTTAAAGTGCCTGTGCTTAAAGAAGTGGATATTGATATTCTTGCAAGGATGGAAGATGAAATTCCTGGATTCCTTTCCTTTCTAAATAACAGAAAGCTGGTTACAGAACGGAAAAACCGGATGCACTTCCATCCCGACCTGCTTAAAACAGATGCATTAAATCGGGTAATTGAATTCAGCCAGCCTGGTGTGGAAAAGGATATCCGGCATTTCCTGCGCGAAATGTTCCTGGATACCGGCCTTCAAACAATAGAAATGAGTCAAAAAGCAATCCACCAGGAAGCCCTGGGCGGAAAACAGAATGCCAACTATGTAGAAAAAATTCTTAAGAAAAATATGGGTCTCCTACCTTATCATGTATGGTTATTTGCAGGCCGAGAGTATGAAAGTAAGGAGGAGGCCTTTTTCTATGCCAAGGAAAAAAATCCGGGGCTGGCTGATACCGAAATCCTTTCCCTGGTTGAACAAAAATTCAAAACAAAACGGTACAGCTACCCCAAAAATATTGTGGACTATTCTACGGGCAGCGCAACAATGAAACGTATACAGGTTGAGGAAGTCGGCCGCCCATATATTTTCAAGAGATCCGATTTTGTAAAGGAAAATGATGAGGTTGAGCCATCCCCTGAAAATAAATTTTTATCGGAAATTTTCGAGGGAAACAATAGTACACCAACCTACAAAGCGGATGAAGTTCCATTCCCAATTCTGGGACATTAATTAAGTAGCAATCGAACACTTTTTATAAATACAAACACAAAACAATCATGAAAAAAATTACAGGAATTTTCGGCCCGCATGGCAGCGGTAAAACTGCCAGATCCAGACAGGTTATCCCTGCCACTCCCATAGGCAATGTTATTGAAATAGATGTTTGCCAGCATGAAATAAAAAATGCAAAGGATATAGGATGTACCGATGAAACGAAAACTCTTATTTTAAAAAACATTCCGGACCAGGAGGCTTTTGAGCGCTTAGCTGATATTGTTGCACCGTTTCTTTCAGAAGATTCCGGCATTAGTCACATCGTTTTTACGTCGGCTAATGTTAATCCATTTTCCTTGCCAGAAAAAATAAAGGATCAAATGGAAATCATTAAAATTGGTTTTGAAAATGAAAAACAACTGATCTATTCGGATGATGATCTATATAAAGATGAAATCGCCGTTTTGGAGCGCCTGGCAAAATACATCAATGAAATCATTAGGATTTTCGTGTCTTTTTCAGTTGGAACATTTATAAAGGAGGAACTACTTGATCTGATTTTCAATACCAAAAAATTCGTTTCTACAAAACAAATTAATAATGGCGAGGTTGTAGTTAACAATCTAAAATTAAATAAGGAAAAATTAATGGAGCTGGTAGAGCTGCCGGAAGATTTTGGTAAGCTGGAAAAAATAATCAACCTGGCACAAACCCAAATTCAGAATATAATGATTAGCCAGCGCATTGCTTTGCCCAGTGATGTATTCAAGCTTTACATTTTCGATCAGAATGACAATCTTGAGCTTAAAACAAGAGTGTACCAAAAAGTAAAGGAGGAAACTGAAGTTTACATAAACAGTGTCGAGGCAAAAAAAGCATACTTTTTTGCTAAGGAGTTTGTGGGCCTTCTTAAAAAATATAAAATAGAACCGTTTTATCATGAATCTGTGATTGGTGCTTACATTACTGCCGATAAAAAAGGGAAATACGTTGTGAACACGAAGGGCATCAAAAGCCGTGAAATTAATAACATGGGATTTCATAGCTTCTCAAAAAACTGAAAAAATTATTTGTATCTGCAATAAATTTTTATACTTTTGAAGTGCAAGAACTATTTAAAATATCAGTTGCATATGCAAATCCACCAAACTTTTATTAAGTCAACTTTTGGGAACGCCGTACCGGTGAAAGTCCGGCAGTCTTTTTATTGCTATGCAATATATAGTTCTTGCAGCGAGCGTTCCTATTTTTTAACCAATTCAATCTTTTACAATGCAAGAACTAAAAGACGACAAAGTAATTATCATCCAGACCCCAAAAGCCAATCCACATGGCAAAATGAAGTTACCTCCTGATGAGCAAAAATTAGTTTCGCTTATTGCGAAAATCATCGTGGATAAAACGCTCAACGAATCTACCATCCATCCAGGTGTAGATAGTTCACCAGATAAAGAATTTATGCCGGCAGCTCCATTTGCTCCATAGCAAACGGTTGAAATTTCATTTAGAATTATTCTGCATTTATCAGTAATGCATTGCTATAGCCTGCCATGCAGCGCTGTAGCCTATTTTTAAACCAATTCAATAAAACAATCATGAACACAATCCAGGAGTTAGTAAAAATATCAAGATTTATTTCAGATAATTTAAATCTTCTCAGTGTGGAAGAATTAGGACGGCTAATAAGGCAGCAAAGCTTATTAAGCTCAAAAGTCCATGAAGAAGTTGTTTCCCAGGGAACAACTGTACATGGAAAAGCAACACTAAAAAACTCAGTTTATCAAACAACAATATCAGAAGAAGATAACTTAACGGAAAATCAGGAGGAAGTGAGCCGATTACTTTATAACCTGGTTGAAAACTTTAATCACAACCAGAAAGAATACAATGAACTATTATTTGACCTGGTATTTGGTCTTATGGCTGCTGAAGAAACCTCAGACCGAGATGAATGGTATAGGATCCGCATAATGCTCCTTTATAAAGTGATGATGGATTTGGGGCAATGCCTTTTCCCTAATTCATATATTAATAAGCCGATACCGGCAAAACTCAAAGCAATATAATCATTATGGAAGACGAAGAAAATGCAACCAGAGGTAAAGACGGTAATCCGCTTACAGCTGTAAGCACTTTTAAAATGTATCGGAAACTGCTAAGAACAAGGCTTGATACTGATAATGAAATAAAACAGACTTTGTTATCAAACGCATATGTATGGATGGATGAAGTTTTACCTACTATATACAAACACATTAACCTGGCAACCGATACAATTTTTTACATTGACACTATTTTGAGTTTGTCAGACACAGACCAGGCCAAGGTGGTAGAAATTAAAAAACCCCCGGGTAAGAATAACTGAGCATTCCAGCTTATCCACATCGTTAAAGCTTTTCAATGGGCAATTTGCCCGCTGAAAAGCTTTTTTGGCTGCAGCAACTACCGTTTATGCAGCAGGTAGTTGCTGAATTTATTTCTGCAATAATCGGGAATCCCCATCCCCGCTTCAATCTATTCTTTAGGAGTTCTAAAAAGCCTGTTACAACTGTTACAAATTATTATATTTTCCTCTAAAAATAAGTATAGTAAAGGGTTTGAGCATGTAACAGCAATTTTACATAGTCCATTTACTGTTACAATTTGTTACAAGTCGTTACAACTATATATTACTTTGTAACAGTGTTGTAACAATGTGCTGTTACAAGGTTTTGGAGTATAGAAACCAATACCAGCAAGGGTTTTAAAATTTTGTAACAGTGTAACAGTAAAATGGGGAATTAGCAGCAACTTTCTGGTTCTGCACCTGTATTTTCCATCCAGATCATGATTTTAGAGAGGTGCACCTGCATTTTTTTGGGTGATTTCGCCGTTTTCGAGGTGCTTTTTTGCCTCTTTTTTTCATATTTTCATTGATAATCAATGATATAATTTTCAATTTTTCCCAAAACCAAAAAAAATGGCTTAAAAACCGCACCCGCCCTATCAGCCAGAGGTGCGCACTTATGGTCCCGAAAAGGGATATATGGTTGCAATTGCAACCATTTTTTTTAAAAATCCTTTATCCGGAACTAACAGGGCGGGCAGCAATTCAGCCCGGAATATATTTAGGCTAAAGACTTGATGATATAGGCGGTTTGATTTGTCCTGTAAGCTGATGAAAGGGTATCTGCAATTGTTTTCATTTGTCCTTTTCACAGCAATCTATTGTTTAGATTTTTGTAAGGAATAAAAATATTTTATATGCAAATAAATCACACAATTTCAGCCATCTTAAGGGGTAAATGGCTACTGGATAAACAATGGGCCCAAGCACATAGACCGCTGGCTATTCGCCTCATGCAAGGGGAGCCGGTTGATTTTGGCTTTGCCACTGCTGGTAAAAGAATAGATCCGGATGGAAGTTCCGATGCTGTTAAATCTCATCCAGCAGAAAGAATAGCAGCAGCACAGAATGTATTTTCAATAAGTAGACATACAGATTTAAGGGAATTACCCAATGGATCTATTGTCATGGTTGATATTTTCGGACCGCTTTTGAAGCATGGAGATATCTGTAGTTATGGCATGGCTGATTATACCCAACTCATTAACCAATTAGCCATAGCCAGTAACGTTAGCGGTATATTACTAAACATTGATAGCCCTGGTGGACAGGTTGATGGTACTTCTATGTTATCCCAGGCAATAAAGGAAGCAGGCCGTAAGAAACCGATAATAGCAATCATTGATGATGGTATGGCGGCCAGTGCTGCAATGTGGATAGCCAGCGCCGCAAAAGAAATATATGTTACCCAAAAGACGGACCAGGTAGGAAGTGTTGGAGTGTATGTCACTATCGCTGATTGGGATGCACATTACCAGGATTATTTCAAACTCAAAGTAAAGGAGATATATGCACCGCAAAGCACAGATAAGAACCGGGATTATATTGAAGCTTTAAAAGGTAATGAAGATCCATTGAAAGAAGATCTTTCAGTAATTGCTACCCATTTTATTAATACTGTTGCAACCAATAGAGCCGGTATTATTAAGGGGAATGACTGGAAAACGGGTAAGATGTTTTATGCTAAAGATGCAGTAGAAATAGGACTTATTGATGGTATCAAATCGGTAAGCCAGGTTGTAAAAAGAATGGAGTTGCTGATATCTACAAATAAGCAATCGGGTTCAAATACAGTGACTTCTAAAGGTTCCGTTAACGAAGCATCTAAAAGCTTGATCACCACGAAACCCAATGTGGTACAGAATCGAAGTGCAGTAGCTCCAGCAGCCACTATTACCAGTAATTCACCCAATAAATTGCAAAATGAAAAGCCGGGTAGTTTAAAGGATGATGGCAGTAAAGCTTTGGCGGATAAATATGTAAACAGAAAGCAAAATGCAAATCCAGGTGCTGAGCAAACCGGTAAACGTGGCATATACGTGGATGATGGCAGTAAAGCTTTGGCAGGCACTTACAAGCCTGTTGACCATAGCACTAAACCAAGCTGGCTTGTAGACGATGGCAGCAGAGCTTTGGTAGGCACATACAAACCAGTTAACCATAGCACTAAACCAAGCTGGTACCAGGATGATGGCAGTGAAGCCCTGGTTAAAGGAAAAACCAGTGAAAAAAAAGAAAGTGCTGTGCCTTGCTAATAAATAGGTTTCCAACTATAAAAATTAAAACCCGGATGATCTCCGGGTTTTTTTTGGCTGTTGCTATATTAATAAAAACACTGATAAATATACTCCGTTATTTTTGCACCCACAATGCCGTTATATAAATTCACCATATTATTGAGGGATCAGGCAAATCCTGTAAGTGGCGTTCGGGAAATTGCTTCACCTGATATTGATACCGTTTACCGTACTTACAAATTAAAAGCTGAAGCAAAATACTCTGAATATAAAATCAAATCATTTGAAGTAGTCATGATCAGTAAATTATCAGATGATGGTAAAAATTTCCTATCTAAAAAAAGAAAGCCAATTTCGGATTTCTAAAGTGCGCTGGCTCTCTTAGCATCATCATATAGTTTTTCTTGTTCCCGGTATTCTTTAATACTCACCCATGCTTTTGAATTTGTTTTCCAATTAGATACCGCTTCAAGTGTTTCCTGCTGCTTATTGGTTGAGCGTTGCTGTTCTGAAACAATTTGGCCCAAAAGCATTTCGATATTATTAGATCCCGCTGCTGTTGATCTTTGATCCAGAAAGCCGCCGCCTGCCATTATTTTGGGCATTTCTGGATTTATGTTTACCCTGGCACCGGTTGCCCAGCTTGCACCACCGTTTCGTGCATTCAGGAAGCTGGTTATCTGTGCGCCGGTACCGGTAACACTATAACGCTTTTGATCTCTCATAGCTGCAGCACTCATTACCGCCTCATCCCGCTCAATTAAAACCTTTGTGCCTTTACCTGGTTCATTGTGTTTTGGTCCCGATTTTAGCCAGTAACCAGTGCCTAATTCCGGCAAAGGTTCATTCGCAATTGCGGCCACTTGCAGGGCACCGGCTATACCGGTTGCAATTGCCAGGGCTAAACCAACAGGGCCACCATACGCCAAAGATGAAGCAATACCCGCTGCCACATTAATAACTGCGTTAAATAATTTCAACGCCTTCTCTCTTTTTGCCTGTTCACGCTGTATTTCCTTAACTTTTTTATCTAACTCAGCATCAGCTTGTTCTACCTTCCTGTCATACTGAGCTTTGCTTATCAGCTTATTGTCGAGTTGCTTTTTATATTCAATTTTCCTAACATCATTTCTCTGCTTTTCCTCAGCCAGTGCTTTATCTTCTTTGGCTTTTATAAAATCATTAATGGATCCCCAAACATTTTGAATAAGTTGTCCATAGTCTCTAATGTAAGCCGCAATGGTATCCCAGAAACTTGCATTAGCCCCTGCAATTTTCTTATTATAATCATCCATGATTTTTTGAAAAATGGGGCTTTGCTTCAATAATGCTTCCGTAGCCTCAATGCCGGCATCTTCCATTTCCTTTTTAAGTGCTGCAATCCTTTGATCCCTTTCATTCTTTGCCTGCTGGATCTGCTCTTTCCTTTTGCCGCCTGGTCCCTTTGCGTTAAATGTGCTTAATTGCAGTTCCTGCCTGGCTTCTTTTTCCAGTTCAGATAGTTTTTCACGGGCTTTTGCCTGGTTTAGTAATTCATCGGTTAATGATTTTTCAAGTGCAGTTTTATCCTTCACAAGTTCCGCACCTGCTTTATCAACAACATCTGCATACACCTGATGTATGGCTATACGTTTGGCAAGCTCTTTTCTTTCAATGTTGGTCAAAGCTTTAGCATAAGTATCGCCATCAATTAAACCTTGACTGTATTTTTCAAGCTGTGCTCTCCGCTCTTCTTCTGCTTCCCTTTCAATTCGCTCTATATTTTCAGCATACCTTTCTTCATTTATTTTTTTAGTACCTGCGTCCTCATACTTTTTATGGAGTTTTAGAATCTCCTTGTACTTATCTTCTTCTAATTTTATTTCTGTTTCATTAAGCGTTTTTTTACTTATCGCAGTCTTAATATAGAAATCCCGTGCACGCGACATTAGCTCTTCATACTTAGCTGTAACGGCTGCTATCTCTTTTGTTTCGGCATCTTCATCGGCAATTGAAGCCTGTGCACGCATCTTTTGTAAGTCGCGTTGAAATTTTTCAAAATCTTTCTTCAGGTTGTCGTATTCTCTATTAAATTTTTTGTCAGTAACAGTAGTGGTAACGTGCTGTGTATTTGTCCCTCCCTGTTCGACACCTCCATTACCTGCATCCGGTAAATTTTTTACAACCGAATCCTGTATTGATTTTTCAAGCGCTGAAATTTCATCGTTTAGTTTAGCCACATCTTTAAAAATTTGTGGGGCTAAACCAACACCACGGTTAAAGTTTACACTGGTTGTAATTTGATCTTCAGTAAAATTGCTGCGGGCACCTCCATCAATATTTCTTATATCTGCATATCCCTGTTGCCTGGCTTTTCGTTTTTCAACCAGTAAGCTGTATTTGGCTTCAGCTTCAGCACGGGCAGACAACTGCTCTATATATTTTTTAAGCAGGTTTGTACCTTCAGCAGTGTTGAGGTTTTCAAGTGTAAGTTTGCTCAGATATTCCGGAGCAATTGCAATCAATGCTTTCAATGCTTTCTTTCTGTTATCCAAACTTTCATTGTTATCGTTGGCAACCCTGGTAAGCAGCTCAATTTTTGTTTTAGTTTCTTCAGTTGCTTCGCCTACCCTCTTGGAAAGTTCGGCGCCCACGCGCTGAGCTGCTGTTAATTCCTTCGTCTTGCTTAATATTTTATCCAGCGCGAAGCCTACAGCAATTAAGGCTGTTGCAATAAGTCCGATGACATTGGCACTTATTGCACGGTTAAAAAGCGTCCATGCTGCTGCAGCCCTGGTTATATTACCTGTTAGTAAGTTATACCCCGCTGATAAAAGCAATATTGCAATCCTTCGGGCGGCTAAAACACCATCAGCAATCATGGCCGCCTTTTCCAGCGCCCATGCAGCAGCAGTTAATAGTATGTTTTTGGTTAATAAGGCGAAGGATACTGCAAGTGCAATAATGGTGAACTTATAGCGCTCAAAAAGCGCAGGTAAATCTTTTAAGGCCTGTATAAATCTTAAAGTCGCATTTGCTGCTGAAGTAAGCAGGTCTTTAAAAACATTGTTTTCTCTTAGTTTGTCGAACTCTTTTCCAATCTTTTCAAGTGTTGCTGCCAGATCATTGTTTTGTATACCAAATTCTTTTGTTATAGATGTTCCATCCTGGAATGCAGCATTTGACAATTGGATCTGATTGCGCAATATCTGAGTATTATTTGCCAGAGTACCCAAAACGCCAATTACCCGGCCGCCATCCAAACCAAGATCCCCCAAAGAAACAGCCAGTTCATTAATACCGTTTGAATTTTTCTTTACCCCTTCCAGCATCCGGATGAGAGCACTCATAAAATCCTTTTCTAACAATGCTTTGAAGTCGCCAACATTCATGCGGGCATATTTGGCAAACTGCGTTGAATCGGACGCCATTTTTATAAAGAGCTTGCTCAATGCGGTGGAAGAAACTTCAGCCGTTTGTCCAAATTGATCAAGGGTAGCACCCAAACCTAAAATTTGCTGAATATTAATGCCTGCCAATGGAGCAACACCGGCCATTCTTTTACTGAAATCAACCATATAATCAGCACCGGCATTGCTGGCTGCACTCAGTTCATTAATAGCACTCCCAATTTTCAAAAGCCCGTTTTCAGTACCAAATAATTCCTCTGTTTTAAATACCTGGCTTATTTTACCAAGGTTTTTCATTATCTCCTCTGTGCCACCGGAAAGATCATCTCCTAAAGCAACACTCATCTGATCCGCGGCCCGAACAAATTCAAGAATAGCCTGGGGGCCTTCCTTTCCTAATTTACCAGCAGCCACCGCCATTTCCCTGAGTTTTGAGGCGGATGTTCGGGTATCAATTTTCAGTAGTTCATCATTTAATCCCTTTACAGCTTCTTCTGATAAACCGGTAACCTTTCGGATATCCGAAAATTGTCCACTCAGTTTAGAAAGTCCGGATATAACGCTTTTGATCTGGCTGGTAATAAACTGAAATCCCAGGTAACCGACTACAACGGTACCAAAGGATTTAATTTCATCCTTCAGTTTACTGGTAAAAGTAGTGAAGCCCTGCATCCCGGTTTTTACACTATGTAACCGGGTTTCAACCTGTTTTATAGAGGCATCGAGTTTTTTATATTCGTCACTGAAAGGCGTTACGCTGCCCCGTAAGTTCTTTAGGGTGTTAAGTTCCCTTACAAGTTCCTTTTGACTTAATGCTGCCAACCCTATTTGTTTTTTGAGTGCATCCATTGCACCGGTAACCTGACCTAACTCAGCTTTTTTTGAAATATATTCTTTGGTTCCTTTTGTTAAGGCTTGCATCTCAAACTTAATGTCAGCAGCTTTTTTTCTCAGGTTATTGAGTTCGTTTTGTGCCTTATTGCCATTTACGTTAACACTAAGGTTAATGATATCGGTGCGTACACTCATTGTATAATTGTTTGAATGATGATTGCTATTTATTGCCCTTGCAACATGGCAATTGTCATAGCTAAAGTAGTTGAGTGTACAGGCGGGAAAAAGGACAAGTAAAGTTATTTGATAATGCTTTTTTGTAAGCATCCGTGTGCTGCAGCACACGGATGCTTAACCTGAAATAGTATCCCAGGATTAAAATGAACGGGCTATGGTTAATGTAAACGGATCCAGCAAAGGGAATGGTTGGGTAAATTCTACGCTCACAGCTTTCAATATGTTCTGTTAAAGATGATTACGGCTATATGGTCAATGGTCTATAGAGACCATAGTTGCTAAAGGAAGATAGCCAAGATAATTTTTAATGGAGATCTTAAATTTCGGACATAAAAAAACCGGACATACTTATGTATACCCGGCAGGCTCATCTAAATGTCTTCGCACTTCAAATATACGCTTATTATTCAGTCCACTTCATTTTGTATAAAAATGGATATGTATGTCAAATTGTATGCAAATACCAAAAACAAAAAAGGGTCTCATTTTCATGAAACCCTTATCTGTATTGTGTGGGAGCACACGGGTTCGAACCGCGGACCCTCTGCTTGTAAGGCAGATGCTCTGAACCAGCTGAGCTATGCTCCCAATATTTTTTTAGAACTTCTTTTTACCTCTTTTTGTAAAGGGAGTGCAAAGATAAGAGATCAATTGTTTTGACAAAATTTTTTTCCATTTTCGCAATAGTAAAAATAAAATAGTCTTAGCTTTCATTTTACGGAAATATCCCCAGCTCCGCGTAACTGGTTCCTACTTTATTGATGGCTACTACATAGGCTGCAGTACGCATATCCGGAATGTCGGGATTGCTTATCCAGGTTTCTACTATTTCTTTTGTTGCACCCATCATGGTTTCTTCCAAACCGCTATACACCAGGTCCGCTTCATTTGGGCCATGCATAATAATTTCTTTTTCCCTGTCGCTTACTGTTTTTCCTGTCAAACCCTCCATTTGGGCAAGTATGCTGCGGTTTTGATTTTCCGTAAAGCGCTTTTCCATTCTTCCATACCTTACGTGGCTCAGGTTTTTAAGCCATTCAAAATAACTTACGGTAACCCCCCCCGCGTTAAGGTACATGTCGGGCACTACCAGCACTCCTTTTTTTATGAAAATTTCGTCTGCTTCCGGGGTCAGCGGCCCGTTTGCCGCTTCTCCTATTATTTTGGCTTTTATTTGTGAAGCATTGTCGCCGTTAATTACATTTTCCAGGGCGGCGGGTATTAAAATATCGCATTCCAGCTCCAGCGCGTCAGATGAATGCAGGATATTGGTAGCGCCCGGGAAATTTAGGATAGTACCTTCTTTCTTCCGGTGCTCCCGCACTTCCTCTTCATTTAACCCTCCGGCATTAAAAATGGCGCCTTCGTATTCTGCCAGTGCAATTATTTTTGCTCCGCCTTCACGAAAGAATTTAGCGGCATGATAACCTACATTACCCAATCCCTGTACCACTACTTTTTTTCCTTCAATGCCCACAGGCAGTCCTGCTTTTTCCATCAGGCCGGGCATTGAGCATATTTCTCTGATACCGTAAAAAACACCCAAGCCCGTTGCTTCTCTTCTGCCCCGCACACCACCCTGCGAAACAGGCTTCCCGGTTACACAGCCCAAAGCATCAATTTCACCGGGTTTCATACTGGTATACGTATCTAATATCCACGACATTTCCCTTTCCCCGGTTCCATAATCCGGTGCGGGAACATCCGTTCCCGGTCCTATAAAATTTTTCTTGATCAGCTCATGCGTATAGCGGCGGGTGATCTTTTCCAGTTCATACGGCGTGTATTTTTTAGGATCAATATTAATACCGCCCTTCGCACCCCCGAATGGAACGTTTACAATAGCACATTTATAGGTCATTAAAGCGGCCAGGGCCATTACCTCATCGAGGTTTACGGTGGTGGCAAACCTTATGCCTCCTTTACAGGGTGTTTTATGATGGGAATGTTGTACGCGGTAAGCTTTTATTACTTCAATCTTATCACCTATTTTAACCGGGAAATGCATACGGTAAACCGAATTGCACAGCTTGATCTGTTCTAATATTCCGGGATCCCAGTTGGTGAATTTTGCTGCTTTATCAAAGCTTGCTAAAACAGCATCAAAGAAACTATACTCCTCGTGAGCAGTCATATCGCAATATTTTTAAAATACCAGTCGTGGGTGAATAATAACCAGGCTGAAAACTTATGGTTTTTATGGTTTCTGATTTTCCTTTTCCAGCCTGCTTACTTTCCGGTCTATGTTAATGAGGAAGATGAACAATCCTATGAAAATGATCGCAAGTACGGCTACCACTACGTAAATTTTACCGTTACTGCGTAATCCGTCTGCCATTTCCACTTTTTCCTGGGCGTAGATAAATGGTGCTGCAACAAATAATAATACAGCTAACAGGAGCTTTTTTACGGGTGAACTAAGCATGTAAGAGATTTTTATCTTCTATTTTACGAAAACGAATAATGATAGAACTGAGCCAGATACCCAAAAGAATAAAACCAGGTACAGCGCCAAACCAAAAGATGATCAGCATACGTGCATCCATGTCTCTCGGGTCTGCACCAGGATTGCCTGCGCCTCCGGGATGTAGGGATTCTACAAGCCGGGGCACTATCCAAAGTGCAGGAAAAAGCATAGCGAACGCGAAAATATTATATACGGCACCAACCCTTGCCCGCTTATCAATGTCAATCATGGAATTTCTCAACACAAAATAAGCGGCGTAAACAAGCAATGCCATAGCAGCGCCAAGTTGTTTAATATCATTGCTCCATGCTTTGCCCCAGGTGTAGTTTGCCCATATAGCACCGGTTACCAATCCTAATATGCCAAACAGCATACCTGTGCGGGCATAGGCCGTGGCGTATATGTCGTACAGCAGATCGGGCTTGCGCAAATACTTAACAGAGTAAACAACAGAGCAGGTAAATAATACCATCATACCAAACCACATGGGCACATGGAAATAAATGTTGCGGATGGTTTCGTTGAGGATTTTTTTATGAGGCACTTCTAATAACAATCCGCCAACGAGGGTATATAAAAGCAAAATAATACAGAGTATCTTCCACCAGGATTTTTTCATCCTTTGATTTATTATTTAATTAGAGCAAACGTACATCAATTTAATGAATGGACAATGAGTTTAGTCTTTCCACAAAAAGGGGAAGAGGATAACAGCCATAACCATAACCAGCGCGTCTAACCCCAGGAGCAGCCAAACCATATCCGACAGGGCGCCCGCCTGGAACGCCTCGCCCATTCCCGCTTTGGAAATGCGCATCAGCAACAGCAATTGCGGAATAATGATCGGGAAACCCATTATGGCCATCAGCGACGCCTGCTGCTGCGCTTTTGCGGCAATAGCGGCCAGCATGGTAAACACAAGGCTTAGGCTTACCGAACCAATGCATACAATACCGGTAAACTGCCAGAAGTGCAACAAAGGGTTGCCCAGCAGTACGCGAAAAAGCAGGAGGCTGATCAGGCTCATCAGCAGCATAATAAAAGTATTATACAATAACTTGGCAATGATAAATTGCTGGGGCCCAGCAATCACATAAAAATAGAGCATCCGCCCTTTCGTTTCCTGCAAAAAGCTTTTAGCTACAGCGTTTACGCAAATAAACAACTGGATCATCCAGAACAGGCCGTTCCAAACGGTGCTTTCGGGCTGTTGTATGGCTAAGTATAATACAAATATGGAAGAGGCAACATACAGCAACACACCGTAAAACGTATATTGTTGCCTGAGTTCCAGCAGCAGGTCTTTTTTTAAAAGCGTTATGATGTGTCTGTACATGCGGCAAAGTTAGGGGATAGAGCGGAATGCGGAAGGGGTGGGGTTGTTACAGGTTACAGGTTTCAGGGAGAGAGACGGAGACGGGAAACGATAAACGGGAAAGGTGAAAGATTTATTCTCTCACTTCTCACGTTTTACTTCTCACCATAAGTTTGCAGGTTGCACAGTACATTTTTTGCTATCAACCCCCGAATCAGAAATCAAAAAATCAGCAATCATAAACCCCAATTATTCTTTCAGGTTATAGCAATAGCGGCACCTGGGCTCATAAATATCGCTTTGGCCTATTACTACCTGTGCATCATTAGGTGTTTTGCGGTAAGAATAATTAGCGATGTTGCCACAGCGTACACATATGGCGTGAAGCTTGGTAATGTATTCGGCCGTAGCGAGCAAACCGGGCATCTGTCCAAACGGCTTGCCCGAATAATCCATGTCCAGTCCGGCAACAATTACTCTCATACCCTGCAAAGCCAGGTGATTACAAACAGCCGGGAGGTCATCATCAAAAAACTGTGCTTCATCAATGCCAATTACATCCACTCCATGCGAAAAAGACAAAATGACTCCGGCATTTTCAACAGGCGTGGATAAAATAGCGTTCTCATCGTGGGAAACGATTTGTGTTTCATGGTATCGCCTGTCAATGGCGGGTTTAAATATTTCCACTTTCATGTTAGCGATCTTCGCCCGTTTTAATCTCCGGATTAGTTCTTCCGTTTTTCCGCTGAACATGGAACCGCAAATCACTTCTATCCATCCTTTTCTTTCTCCTTTTATATGCGGTTCAGTAAACATTTGTGATTATTTTATGGCAAGGTGTTTGTAACTTCACCGAAATTTATGTATAATATATTCTTAAATTAAACAAACGCTCAAAAATACCATATTCGAATGGAACGTATCGGCGTTTTAATAAACAAATTACAGGAGCTCTATCAGCAAAATGCCCCCGCTGAGCAAATCATCCATATAGTGCAGATGTTACAAACGGAGCTGTTCCTGCTCAAACAGCAGCAACATACACCCGAACGTAAAAAAATTGCAGTAATGATGCCGGGTGGCGTACCTGCTGCAGCGGAACAAGCTTCCGGTAGAGTGAACAACAATACCTCAAAGGAAAGTGACGGATTGGATATCGGAGCTGAAGGAGATATACCGGCAATTGCACTGCCAGCAAAAAACGGATCAAATCATAAGGAAACCATAGCCACCCCCCGGTTTAACGTACTGGAGGAAGTGCCTACCCTGGCTCACCAGCCACAGGTAAAAGAATTGAATGAAGTAATAGGAAGAGGGGAACCCTCTATTAATGAAAGGTTATTTGAACGAAGAACGGAGTTGGGCGAAAAGCTAAAAGAAGAGCCGCTGAAGGATATAAAAAAAGCAGTGGGAGTAAATGACCGCTTTATTTTCATCAGTGAACTTTTTCGCGGCGATGAAGACATGTATGAACGGTCGCTTAAAACTATTAACCGTTTTACCATTTATCCTGAAGCCGAGTTTTGGATATTGCGTGAGCTGAAGCTTAAATTAGGATGGAACGAGGAACACCCGGCGGTAAAGCAATTTGATCAGTTGGTTAAAAGGAGGTTCCTGTAAATATAATCCAGTATATGACCGGTGGCGCCGGCATTAGCATACACATATTGTTTCGCGGCATCTCCTCTTTCTTTCAGTAAAGTCTCATCATTCCACAGCTTATTGAGCTCATTTTCTAATTCCAGTGCATTTTCGATGCTAATGGCTCCGCCCGCTTCTTCCATTTCCACCGCTTCAAAGTGCCGCTGGTATACCGGGCCAAAGAAAACCGGTTTGCCGTACACCGCGGCTTCCAGGATATTATGAAGCCCCGAATCGCCAAACCCGCCGCCTACATAGGTAATGTCGGCATATTGATATAAACGGGAAAGCATGCCTATATTGTCAATAATCAGGGTATTGATCACCGTTGATTCATCAATTATATCATCGTTAAAAGAGTTGGCCTGCAATGCCGAAAAAAGCACCGAATGGGGAAATTCCTTTTGCAGGTCTTTTATATTTTCTTCGTCCACTTCGTGGGGAGCTATTATAAATCGTATATCCGGGTTCACTTTAACGTAGTGTATCAGCTCTTCTTCATCTTCTGTCCAGGTGCTTCCGGCAACCAGTACCCTGTGTCCCCCGCAAAATGCTTCTACCTTGGCAATGGGTTCAAATGCCTGCGCAATTTCAATTACCCTGTCGAAGCGGGTATCGCCCGCCACCGTTACATTTTGTTCAAAGCCTTCGGTCTTTAAATATTGAGCGGATAATTGGGTTTGTACAAAAAGATGCGTGAAGCAGCTAAAGAGCTTTCTGCGGTATACCCTGTAAAATGGGCTGCTTTTTAGTACGGTGCCCGACAACAGCAGGAGTGGAATTTCTTTTCTTTTTAATTCTTCCAGATAATGCAGCCAGAATTCGTATCTCACCCAGAGTACTAAAGTTGGATTAATGTATTGCACGAATTTCCGGGCATTGGAGGGCGTATCAAAGGGCAGGTACCATACCGCGTCTGCACCTTTATAGTTTTTCCTGATCTCATATCCCGAAGGAGAAAAAAAAGTAACGATCACTTTCGACTGAGGATGCAGGAGCTTAATTTTTTCCAAAACCGGTCTTCCCTGCTCAAATTCACCTAAAGAGGCACAATGCATCCATATTACAGGGCGGTTATCATGTGGTAAATTTTCCAGCGTTTGCTGCAATTTTTCAAATAGCCCTTTTCGCCCGTTGACCCATTGCTTCGCCTTGGGATTCCATTGCGAAGCCAGTTTCATGGCAAAGCCATATAGCGCAATAAACAAATTGTAAAATGTTGTAACCACTTTTATAATGATTAAAATATGTTACAAAACTAATACCTATTGTTTATCCTCTGTATATTTTACTATTTTTGCACCCATTTATAAAAAAGAAGAATATATGCGGCCTATTCAAATGGTAGATCTTAAGCAACAGTACGAGCACATCAAGCCTGATGTGGATGCGGCTATCCATAGCGTGCTCGACAGTTGTGCTTTTATTAATGGAAAGCCCGTTCAGGATTTCGCAAAGCACCTGTCTGCTTATTCAGGTTCAAAGCATATAATACCCTGCGCTAATGGTACCGATGCCCTCCAGATTGCTTTAATGGCGCTGGGGCTTCAGCCGGGAGATGAAGTAATTACGCCTTCCTTTACGTATATTGCCACCACCGAGGTAATTGCTTTGCTGCAGTTAAAGCCCGTTTTTGTTGAGGTGGATACACAAACCTTTTGTATTTCGCCGGAAGCTATTGAAAAAGCCATTACTCCAAAAACCAGGGCAATAGTACCGGTTCATTTGTACGGGCAATCCGCCAACATGGAAGCGATCATGCAGATAGCTGAAAAGCACAACCTGTATGTAATAGAAGATAATGCGCAGGCAATAGGCTGTGATTATACCTTTAGCAATGGTGTAAAAAAGAAAACAGGCACTATAGGCACTATTGGCTGTACTTCATTTTTCCCTTCCAAAAATCTGGGTTGTTATGGAGATGGAGGCGCTATATTTACCGATGACGACCGGTTGTCTGAACAGTTAAAAATGATCGCTAATCACGGACAAAAGATAAAATACTATCATGAAGTAGTGGGCTGCAATTCAAGACTTGATACCTTACAGGCTGCCATATTGGATATTAAGCTTAAAAAGTTAGATGCATATATTGCTGCCAGGCAAAAGGCTGCTGCTTATTATGATAAGGCATTTGCAGGGCATCCAAAAATTACAACTCCCTATATAGCATCCTATACGAATCATGTTTTTCATCAGTATACATTGATTTTAAATGATGTAAACAGGGACGGGCTTAGTAAATACCTGGCAGAACACCAGGTTCCTTCCATGATTTATTACCCTGTGCCTGCCCACCGGCAAAAAATGTTTGAAGCATTTGGGGGGGGAGCTTACCAGTTACCTCAAACGGACTGGCTAACGGAAAGGGTTATTTCTCTGCCCATCCATACGGAATTAGAGGAAAACCAGCTTGCTTTCATTACACAAAAAGTAATAGCGTACATTAATAAATAAATTCGTACTTCAATGAAAATTGCTGTAGTAGGAACGGGATATGTTGGATTAGTTACAGGAACCTGTTTCGCCGAAACCGGTAATGCCGTAACCTGTATAGATATTGACAAAACCAAAGTGGAAAAATTATCCGCCGGGGAAATTACCATATATGAACCCGGGCTTGAGAAGATATTTCTCCGGAACCTTAAAGAAGAACGTTTACATTTTACTACCAACCTGTCTGAAGGAGTAGAAGATGCTGAAGTTGTTTTTTTAGCATTGCCCACACCTCCCGGTGAAGACGGTTCGGCCGATTTGAAATACATACTGGGTGTTGCAAAAGAACTGGGCAAAATCATTAAGCCCGGTCAATACAAGGTTATTGTAGACAAAAGCACGGTTCCCGTTGGAACTGCCGGGAAGGTAGAGCAGGCTATAATTGAAAGTGCCGGTGGCGTAATTACCAGTGGGGAGAAGGACACAATAGCAGGTGCTTTTGATGTAGTGTCTAATCCTGAATTTTTGAGGGAAGGAGTGGCTGTTGATGATTTTATGAAGCCCGACAGGGTGGTCATAGGCACCTCATCCGAAAAGGCCAAAAAGAAAATGACTGATTTATATGCTCCTTTTGTGCGTCAGGGTAACCCGGTTATCTTTATGGATAAACGCTCTGCTGAGCTCACTAAATATGCTGCCAATTCGTTTCTCGCCACTAAAATATCTTTTATGAATGAAATAGCCCAGTTGTGTGAAAAGCTGGGTGCGGATGTTGATATGGTTCGGCGTGGTATAGGAAGTGATGACAGGATCGGCAAACGGTTTTTATTTCCAGGCATCGGGTATGGCGGAAGCTGTTTTCCAAAGGATGTGCAGGCACTGGTAAAAAGCGCTGAAGACGTTAGCTACGACTTTAAAATACTCAATGCCGTAATGGAGGTAAACGGAAAGCAAAAATTACATTTGGTATCTAAAATAAAAAAGTATTTTAATAATGACCTGAAAGGAAAAAGAATTGCATTATGGGGATTGGCCTTTAAACCCAATACCGATGATATCAGGGAAGCGCCGGCACTGGAAATTATTGATGCGTTGCTGAAGGAAGGCGTAACGGTTGCGGCGTATGATCCGGAAGCCATGAATAACGTGAAGCAATTGGTAGGCGACAAAATTATCTTTTCCGGCAATCAGTATGATTGTTTAAAAGATGCTGATGCACTGGTAATTGCCACAGAATGGAATGAGTTCAGAACGCCGGATTTCCTGAAGATCGTATCTAATCTGAAACGGAAAGTGATCTTTGACGGCAGGAACCTGTTTGACGTGAATGCCATCAGAGAGCTGGGTTTCTATTATGAGAGCATAGGACGCCCGGTAGTTGCTCAATAACCAAATATAAAAATGAGAAAAAGAATAGTAATAACAGGTGCTGCAGGTTTTTTAGGGTCACATCTTTGCTACAGGTTCATCAATGACGGCTATCATGTTATTGGCATGGATAACCTCATTACCGGCGACCTGAAGAACATTGAATCCTTATTTGCATTGGAGCAGTTTGAGTTTTATCACCATGATATCTCAAAGTTCATTCACGTTTCCGGACCTGTAGATTATATTCTACATTTTGCATCCCCGGCAAGCCCTATTGATTATCTTAAAATTCCCATTCAAACCTTAAAGGTAGGCTCGCTGGGCACGCATAACTGCCTTGGACTGGCTAAAGCAAAAAGGGCAAGAATATTAGTGGCTTCCACTTCTGAAGTATATGGTGACCCGTTAGTACATCCGCAAACGGAAGATTACTGGGGAAATGTAAATCCTGTTGGGCCGCGCGGCGTATACGATGAAGCCAAACGGTTCCAGGAAGCCATAACAATGGCTTATCATACTTTTCACAATGTTGAAACCAGGATCGTTCGCATTTTTAATACTTACGGGCCGCGCATGCGCCTCAACGACGGGAGAGCCTTGCCGGCATTCATTGGACAGGCTTTGCGGGGTGAAGACCTTACCGTATTTGGAGATGGTTCCCAAAGCCGTTCTTTCTGCTATGTGGATGATCTTATTGAAGGCATTTGCCGGCTGCTGCACAGCAACTATGTTTATCCTGTAAATATTGGAAATCCTGATGAGATCAGTTTAAAGGCGTTTGCCGAAGAAATAATTAAACTTACGGCAACGCATCAGAAAATTGTATATAAACCGTTACCTACAGACGATCCTAAACAGCGGCGTCCTGATATAACCCGCGCAAAAGAAATATTGAGCTGGGAACCTAACGTGAATCGTGCGGAAGGGTTGAAAATTACATACGAATACTTTAAGTCTTTACCCAGGGAAGAATTATATAAGCTACCCAAAGAATTTAGAAAATAACTTTTATGTTGATCTACCAGGATATTATTGATAAAAAGGCAAAATTGGCCGTAATAGGATTAGGTTATGTAGGATTACCTATTGCACTTGAATTTGCAAAAAAAGTGAGCGTCATTGGTTTTGATATCAATGCCAAACGCATTGACATGATGAAACAGTCTGTTGACCCGAGTAATGAACTGGATGCTTCCGCTTTTGAAGGGTGTGATATTGAGTTTACCAATTCGTTGGAGGTATTAAGGGAAGCCAGGTTCTTTATTGTTGCCGTTCCTACGCCGGTTGATGATCACAATGTGCCCGATCTTTTACCGGTAAAAAAAGCTTCCGAAACAATTGGTAAAGTAATAAAAACGGGAGATTATGTGGTATATGAGTCTACCGTATACCCGGGCTGTACAGAAGAAGACTGTCTTCCTATTATTGAAGAGCTGAGTGGTTTGAAATTGAATGTTGATTTTAAATTAGGCTATTCTCCCGAACGCATTAACCCGGGGGATAAAGAGCATACCCTTTCCCGGATCATTAAAGTAGTGTCGGGTTCAGACGCGGAATCGCTGGAAGAAATTGCCAAAACATATGAAATAGTGGTTAAGGCGGGGGTGCATAAGGCCTCTTCCATAAAAGTTGCAGAAGCGGCAAAGATCATCGAAAATACACAGCGTGATCTGAACATCGCTTTAATGAATGAACTGTCTATTATTTTTGATATGGTAGGCATCAATACCTACGAAGTGCTGGAAGCGGCAGGCACCAAATGGAATTTCTTGAAATTCCAGCCGGGATTGGTAGGCGGGCATTGCATTGGTGTGGATCCGTATTATCTTACCTACAAATCCAGTGAGCTCGGCTATGAATCGCGGGTAATATTGGCCGGGCGGGTAATTAATGATGAAATGCCATTGTACGTGGCTAAAAAAATAGTGCAGCATATTATTAAACATGCTAAAGAAGCTACAGGGGCAAGGGTACTGATCATGGGCGCAACATTTAAAGAAAATGTAAGTGATATACGGAACTCCAAGATCATTGATATGATAAAAGAGCTGAGGGCATTTTCATTAAATGTTGATATTGTTGATCCGTATGCAGATAACGCAGAACTGCAGCACGAATATGGTTTTCCGCTTTCGCCCGCTATAGGCAAGAATTATGATGCTGTTATACTGGGCGTTCCGCATAACGAATATAAAAACTTAACGGAAGAATACCTGCTTGGTATAACCAACCCTGACGCTATTTTTGCAGACCTTAAAGGCTTATACAGGAATAAATTTAAGAATATCAAATACTGGAGTTTGTAATGGCGGAATATATTAAAACCATTGCCATAACAGGGGGCGCCGGTTTTATAGGTTCCCATGTTATCAGGTTATTTGTAAAAAAATATCCGGCGTACAGGATAGTAAATGTTGATGCGCTTACCTATGCCGGTAACCTGGAAAACCTGAAGGATATTGATCAGTTGCCGAACTATTCTTTTGAACACGCTGATATTTGTGATGAACAAAAAATGGATGCGTTATTCGGGAAGTATAATTTTGACGGTATAATACATCTGGCCGCTGAAAGTCATGTTGACCGTTCTATAATGGATCCGCTCGGGTTTGTAAGAACGAATGTACTGGGCACCGCGGTATTATTAAATACCTGTCGTAAATACTGGAATAACAATTATAGCAATAAGCTGTTCTATCACGTTTCTACGGATGAAGTATATGGCTCGTTGGGAGAAACCGGCTTCTTTACTGAGGAAACACCCTATGATCCCCGTTCACCTTATTCCGCTTCCAAAGCGGCTTCCGATCATATGGTAATGGCCTATTATCATACCTATAACCTGCCGGTGGTTATATCTAACTGTTCTAATAATTACGGATCGCATCACTTCCCTGAAAAGCTTATTCCATTAATGATCAATAATATTAAGCATAATAAACCTCTTCCGGTGTATGGAAAAGGCGAAAACGTGAGAGACTGGCTATGGGTGGAAGATCATGCCAGAGCTATAGATACTATTTTTCATAAAGGCAGAACCGGCGAAACATATAATATTGGAGGTTATAACGAATGGAAAAATATAGACCTTGTTAAGTTGCTGTGTGCTATAATGGATACAAAGTTAGGCCGGCCCAAAGGCCAATCTGAGCAACTGATTACCTATGTAAAAGACCGTTCCGGCCACGACCTGCGTTATGCTATTGATGCTACGAAGCTGAATAAGGAATTAGGATGGAAGCCCTCGCTTCAGTTTGAAGAAGGATTGGAAAAAACAGTAGACTGGTACCTGCATAATGACGAATGGGTCAATCATGTTACGTCCGGTCAATACCAGCAGTTTTATGCAGAGCAGTATGTAAAACGATAAAAGAACATTCGTATCTTCATAGGTATTTAGCAGCGTATAGTCTGCTGCGATAATACAATTAAGTTTTAATGCCATTTATAAAAACCGAATTTCCCGGCCTTATTATTTTTCAGCCTGTTGTATTTGAGGATGCAAGAGGATACTTTTTTGAAAGTTATAATCAAAACATTTTTCAGGCAGAAGGGTTGGACTATCAGTGGATACAGGATAACCAGTCTTATTCGCGCTACGGCGTGATCAGGGGGTTGCATTTTCAAAATCCTCCCAAAGCACAAACAAAGCTTGTGCGCACACTGCAGGGAAGAATATTGGATATTGCGGTGGATATACGAAAAGGATCGCCTACCTATGGTAAAGCATATAGCATAGAGCTTTCCGATGAAAATAAGCTGCAATTGCTCATTCCTGCCGGTTTCGCCCATGGCTTTTCCGTGCTGAGCGAACATGCTACCGTGCTTTACAAGTGCGATAATCTCTACGACAAAGCGGCGGAAGGAAGCATTGCTTATAATGACCCTTCTTTACATATTGACTGGAAAATTCCGCCTGATAAAATCATTTTGTCTGAGAAAGACCTTGCTCATCCCCCGTTTAAGATTTGTAACAATCATTTTGTATTCGAAGGATAATAACTATCCATGCCAAAGCCTAAAATACTTGTAACCGGCGCCGGCGGACAACTGGCTAAATCAATTGCGGATGTGGCGCCTGTTTATTCCGGGCTTGAATTTGTTTTTCTAACAAAAGCAGATATGCCTATTGATGATCATGCTAAAGTGGAAGCTGTTTTTGAAGCTGTTCAACCGCAGTTTTGTATTAACTGCGCGGCGTATACGGCTGTTGATAAAGCCGAATCAGATAAAGAAAGCGCTTTTCTTATCAATGCGGAGTCCGTTAAGGCACTTGCAAAAACCTGCGCAGGCAGGCAGTCGAAACTTTTACATATTTCAACCGATTATGTTTTTAACGGATCCTCTGCTGTGCCTTATAAAGAAAGCGATCCGGTTGACCCTGTAAACATATATGGCGCTTCCAAAGCAAAAGGTGAGGTGTGGGCAATAGCGTATGATCCTGAAACCATAATTATACGAACAGCCTGGGTTTATAGTGAGCATGGCAACAATTTTGTAAAAACCATGATTCGTCTCATGAAAGAAAAAGAGCAGTTGAATATAGTTGATGACCAGGTAGGTGCTCCTACCTATGCGCCTGATCTCGCCCATGCCATTATGAAAATGATAAGCAGCGTACACTGGCTGCCCGGTATCTATCATTACTGCAATGAAGGCAGGATCAGCTGGTACGATTTTGCGCTGACTATAAAAGAGTTAACAGGGGCTAACTGCCTGCTTCACCCGGTACCCACTACTGCATATCCCACACCTGCTAAACGGCCTGCTTATTCATTGCTGGATACCTCAAAGATCAGGGAAAAGTATGGGGTAAATATACCATTGTGGAAAGAGAGTCTTAAAAAGTGCATACACAATCTGCAGCAGGGGTAGGCCATGGGGTTTATCATAAATCCGCCAGGAACTGCGAATGGATATACGCGGCTACGGCTGTCATGCTTTTTGTGTTTTCATGAACAGCCAGTTGCCGGTCGGCTCCCGTACCCGTTTCAATAATTTTTTGCACCATGGCGAGCCGGTGTCTTGATCCCAGGTGATCTACCATATCATCCACGAAATCGAGTAATTCATAGATCAGTACCCGGGTATTTACTTCTTCTTCTTTGCCAAAGTCAATCAGGTGCCCGTCTAACCCGTAGCGGCTGGCACGCCATTTATTTTCGTTTACTAATGCCCGTGAGTACTGAATGAAATTCATGTTTTCCATCCGGAGCTTATACAGTTTAGCGCAGATGGCCTGGAACAAAGCGGCAATAGCTATGGTTTCATCTGCAGTTAACGGCACATCACAAATACGGAATTCAACGGTGTTAAAGAAAGGATGAACCCGTAAGTCCCACCATATTTTTTTGGCATTGTCAATACAATTGGTTTTGATGAGCAGGTTTACATAATTGTCATAGGCTTCAATGCTTTCAAAATAGTCGGGTATGCCCGTGCGTGGAAATTTGTCGAACACTTTTGTCCGGTACGATTTAAAACCGGTATACCTTCCTTCCCAAAAGGGAGAGTTGGTGCTGAGCGCAAACACATGTGGTAAAAAATACCTGGCCGAATTGGCGATATGTATGGCCATCCTCCGGCTTTCCATACCTACGTGCACATGCAGCCCAAAGATCAGGTTGCTCCGGGCGGCATCCTGCATTTCATTTACAATTTGATGGTAACGGATATTATCCGTAATTAACTGTCGCTCCCATAAGCTAAAGGGATGTGTTCCCGAAGCACCCATTCCAAAACCGAGTTCATTGGCAATACCAGCTATGGTTTTGCGTAAAAGCGTTACGTCATTATACGCAGCATCTATATCTTCACACACATCTGTACCTACCTCTACCACCGCCTGGTGCATTTCCGCCTTTACTTTGTCTTTTATGATCTTTTGTCCTTCAGATACGATTTTTTGCTCGTGGCTTTTTAATTCAAAAGTTTCAGGGTCAATTACCATGTACTCTTCTTCAACGCCCAGCGTAAATTGCTTATAATTCGGATTAGCCATATGGTCGGTTTATCGTTTAATGAGATCGGGGGTATCCACCTTTATACCAACGGCTGTTTTTCTATACTCCGCTTCACATATTCTCCCCACGTAAGGTTATCCTTTGTTTCATCGTTGTTTTGCGCACGCTCTATAGCATAATGAGCAGATGTTTCCACAACCCATTCAAAATTTTCTTCGCCCACGCTGGTTACTTCCGCATCGGGAGCCGGGTTACAAAAATCAATGGCATAAGGAATACCGTTACGGATAGCTAACTCCACAGTATTAAAATCATAGCCAAGATATTTGTTAATACGTAAAACAATATCTTCCATAAGCTGGTATCGCTCCGGTGAAGGTTTAAAATCGCTCCTGTACCGGAGATGATGCGGGTTCCGGGGTTCATAAGGCATGATGCGTACATGTTTTCCGCCGATGCAGTAACACCGGTAATATTCATCAAATACAATTTCTTCCTGCAATAGCATTACCAGTTCTCCGGTTTCACCGTGCTTGTCAAAAAAATCTTCCATATTCTCTAACCGGTATACGTTTTTCCAGCCGCCTCCTGCAAAAGGCTTCATATAAGCCGGAAATCCAACATAATTAAAGATACCTTCCCAGTCCAAAGGAAAAGTAAGATTAGCGAACGATTCGTTTGATGTATCGGCCGGCAAATCTCTTGAAGGCAGGATAACTGTTTTAGGCACGGGCACATCTATCTTTGTAGCCAGTGCATTGTTAAAAAATTTCTCATCAGCACTCCACCAGAATGGGTTATTAATAACAGCGGTGCCGCTGATAGCTGCATTTTTGAGAAAAGCGCGGTAAAAAGGAACATCCTGCGATATGCGGTCAATGATTACTGTATAGCCGCTTGACTCGCCCTGTACTACTTTATTGATAGATACAGATTCGGCAATAATACCGTCAGGCTTTTTACTGTTGACCCGCTCTACAAAAGCATTGGGAAAGGACCTTTCTTTACCATGCAGGATTCCGATTTTTTTCATACTGTTTTTTTTCTCCGTGCAGTATTGCCCGGGTATTTATAATAGCTTTTTAAGTGCTTGTAAGATAGCTAAAAACTATTTTACCAGATCAAATTATCTTTAAATCTTTCCGTTATATTTGGTGTTGATGCCGCTTGTAAATCAAACAATAGTAACTGTAAAAAATCACTCCCTTCCGTCCAGGTTTCTCCGCCGCGATGTGCGTATTGATTGCTTTACACCATCCATGCCTGTGAAGCAGGATGAGATGAGCCTGTTGCTTATTAACGATGGGCAGGATATGGAAGAGCTGGGACTGGCGGATTTGCTTACGGGATTGTACCGGCAAAATAATATCCGGCCTGTACTTTGTGTGGGCATATATTGCGGGGAAGACCGGAGAAATGAGTATGGAACAGCAGCCGTAAGAGACTATAAAGGAAGAGGCGCCAAAGCGGGATTATATACACGGTTTGTTTTGGAAGAATTACTTCCTTTTATCCGCGCCGAAAGTGGTATATCTGAATTTAAAGAAAAATCGTTCGCTGGTTTTTCGCTGGGTGGCTTATCGGCCCTGGATATTGTATGGAATCACCCGGAAGTATTTGTAAAAGCCGGCGTTTTCAGCGGATCATTCTGGTGGAGAACAAAGGGGCTTGATGAAGGATATATAGAAGATACAGATCGTATCATGCATGCGCAGATACGAAAAGGAGATTATTATCCCGGGCTTAAATTCTTTTTCGAAACCGGAACACTCGATGAAACGGAAGATCGTAATAAGAATGGCATCATTGATTCTATTGACGATACCATTGGACTGATAGAAGAGCTGGAACATAAAGGCTATAACAGGCATGCCGATATTAAATACCTTGAACTCAAAGATGGCAGGCATAATGTAGCCACCTGGGCTAAGGCCATGCCGGAGTTTTTGAAATGGGGGTGGGGAAGATAATTTGAAAATGTGGAGATTTGAAAACCTGCCCCGTCCGACTGGATCTTCCGGGCGGCCAGCCGGCAGGCTGGTGTGGAAATGAAGAATGTACGGTATAACCCGGAAAAGTGTAATGGTAATTATTACGATTTGTTACAAAACCGCCTGCAA
The DNA here is from genome assembly GCF_035445465.1 of Agriterribacter sp. NCBI lineage: Bacteria > Pseudomonadati > Bacteroidota > Chitinophagia > Chitinophagales > Chitinophagaceae > Agriterribacter > Agriterribacter sp. The sequence goes on along the minus strand of NZ_DAOMQT010000005.1, from coordinate 126,893 downwards.
AATTGTAAATGCGTAATCGAATTGCCGAATTCGTAACTTTGCCAAAATTTTGCAGATGTTCAATACTATTGAAAGTGCGATTGAAGATATAAAGAATGGTAAGCTGGTAATAGTGGTGGATGATGAAGATCGTGAAAATGAAGGAGACTTCATTACCGCCGCGGCGAATGCTACTCCTGAGATCATTAATTTTATGACCAAATACGGACGGGGACTGGTTTGTGCACCATTAACCGAAGAGCGTTGCATGGAACTGAACCTCGATTTAATGGTGCTTAGTAATACTTCCCTGCATGAAACACCTTTTACCGTTTCGGTTGATCTTTTGGGACATGGGTGTACAACGGGTATTTCTGCGCATGATCGTTCTAAAACGATCAGGGCCCTGATTAATCCTAAAACAAAACCGTCCGAATTAGGCCGCCCGGGACACGTATTTCCTTTAAAAGCTAAAGCGGGTGGCGTTTTAAGACGTGCAGGTCATACCGAAGCAACCCTTGACCTGGCGCGCCTGGCAGGGTTTGATGCCCCTTATGGCGGAGTATTGGTAGAGATTATGAATGATGACGGTTCTATGGCAAGGCTGCCGGAATTGCAGGAGATAGCAAAAAAGTTTGATCTTAAGCTGATTACAATTAAAGACCTGATAGAATACCGGTTAAAAGCCGACTCGCTCATTGAAGAAATTGTTAGGGTAGATATGCCCACTAAGTATGGTTACTTTAAGCTTATCATTTTCAGGGAAAGGAACAATCCTTCCAGTGGAGAACATATGGCTTTGGTAAAAGGCGAATGGCAAAAAGAAGAACCTGTGCTGGTTCGTGTGCACTCTTCCTGTTTTACCGGTGATATATTGGGTTCCATGCGTTGCGATTGTGGTGAACAATTGCACGAAGCCATGAAAATGGTAGAGAAAGAGGGGAAAGGAGTGGTGTTATATATGAACCAGGAAGGCCGTGGAATAGGGCTGGTAAACAAATTGAAAGCATACAAATTGCAGGAAGAGGGAATGGATACAGTAGAGGCCAACCTGCACCTTGGATTTAAAATGGACGAAAGAGATTATGGAGTGGGCGCTCAAATTCTGCGTTATCTGGGTATCAATAAAATGAGGCTCATAAGCAACAACCCGCGTAAAAGAGTGGGCTTGGTAGGTTATGGGTTGGATATTGTTGAAAATGTTCCTTTGCAAATTCACCCTAATCCGCATAATGAGAAATACCTTAGAACCAAAAGAGATAAATTAGGACATGAGATATTGGGTGAATAAATAATAAGCTGGTATTAAAGCAGCCGTTTATCTATAGGGATAATCCGCTTATATGCTATCTTAATTTTTTCGAAATCTTTGTGATTGGGGTTGATAAGCAGGTTGCTGTCCTCTGGCATAATAGCCGAAGGCAGTTGTAACGCAAGGTATTGATTTCTTTGAATAAAATGATCTCCGATAGCCGCCAGGGAACCGGGCGGCGGATTTACATACCAGGTTTCAGGAAGATCCTTAATCGCTATAGTAAGAATATTGTTATCCGGAATTTCGAGGCAAAGCATGCAATAATCTTCTATGGGTATGCCCGAAAGATGCACTACGCTTTCTAATAATGCTAATGAAGGCGTTGCGGCGGTATATAAAATATAAGTCCCCTTGCTGTGCCACCGCCCGGAATAGCTGGCTGCACCAGTGCCTTTCAAATCGTCTATATACATGCATTTACTGATGCGATATACGCTTCTCATCAGGCAAATATTCCATGTTCAATTCTTCCTATTTCATTCATTAGTAAGTCTATACCTAAGGAAGTATCTAAAAATTCTTTAGGTTTTTTATTGCCTAATGCCATTATGCTGCTATTCATCCATTGTTTAAAATTATCCATATTGCCAAAAGCCGTTTCTCCGCGGCTGTATAACTTAGCCAGTTCTATAATTCTTTCCGATTGCTCAGGATTGAGCTTTTGCTTTGCCGTATATCTCCTGAGCGTTCTGTCTGAAGTTCTGATAATGGTGGATATTTCAGCCACCGTAAGACCGGTATTTTCCATAAGGTGATCAAGGGCTTTTCGGGGAACGCCTTCCCGGATAATACCGATAAAATCTGTATTGTTTCGGATAGGGGAATGTATTGTTTGCCCTGATATACCCAACAGGTGCAGAACTCCCTTAACCAGACTAAGAAAAGGGCTGGAAGGAGCCATCGCAGTATAGGCTACTACAGGATCCTCTAATATGTTTAAAGGTTGTTCTTCTTCTATGCTGTACTTTTTGACCATTCCTGTTATTTGTCCCAAATATACGGTCATTTGTCCGTATTTCAAATTTTTTTTCCCCATTTTTTATATCCTGTTAAAAATATCCTGGGGGTTGGTAAAAATGCCAAACCCGGCAGTAAGCATGATAAATATCCAGAACACAAGAAAGAGTATGGAGGGGATGAGTCCAATAATGGCGCACAATCTTCCTGTACGCAAATTGCTGTACGATGAAGCAGTGTACCACTCCGGATTGGATTGGTACAATTGTGCGTCTTTACTGTACAGGATCAGTGCCACTATGGAACATACTACCCCGGGAATGCCATAGCAGCAGCAGCCGATAATGGAAATAATACCAAGCGCCAGCACGGCGGATGCGTTGGGCAGTGAACGCTGTGATTGAGGGGCAAATATGGAACTGTCCTGTGCTGTCATTTAAAGAAATATTTGATGTGTATAAATTTTGTAAATGTAATGTGCCGTAATGATACTTACAACAACCACCTGCATTACGATAATATTTTTGGCGCCGCCCGTAAATTTGTATTTCAGGTGAAGCAGGGCATAGGCGATCAGGATTATCAGCGGCAATAAGGCCGGATACAATAGGAGAGAGGACAAAAAATCTCCTTTAAGCAAAGCAATCAGGCTGCGCTGCATGCCACAGCCGGGGCATATCATACCCCAGTATTTTACCGATGGGCAGATAAGCATATGCGCTTCCAGCCATTGTACCCAAATATGCAATGCGATCAGGTGTGTTATCATTGCGGCTCTTCTAAAAATGTTCTGGATAAAGCCTTCATATTGTTTTGTTTATCAGCCTTATATCATAATCTGCCATATATATTTGGTACCCCATTTGCCCCAGCGCTTAAGGCTATCCTGTATCGTTTTCTCCATTCCGGAATAATTGGTGGTTTTTCCCTTTTTGGGTGGAGCAATGGCAGTTTCTTTTATTTCTTCAAGCTGTATTTTGGTAGCATACCAGTTGGTATACAGTCGGGGTATAACCACACCGAGGATCATTCCGGGCAACCCCTGGAAAGATTCCGGACCACCCGGTGGAACAATTTCATCGGTGTAAAAAGCTACTACGAATACCGAGTCCATAATAACTGTAAAGGCTCTCCTGCATTGAAAGCCGGCTATCTTACGGGTATCTTTTGTAAGATGCCACTGGTACTTACGTAAGCTATCCTGTATAAGAAACGACTCATCAAATACCTGTTTGGCGGCTACGGTACTTTGATTTGCAAAATCGCTATATACCATATTAGATGAGGCAGGGCCTTCACCAAAAGGACCGGACTTTTCATTGCTTTCGCGCCCGGGTGCATACAATGTCTTGTCTCCGGCAAATACCAGGTTGAAATAGGTGTGCTTAAATTCGGGTGTTTGCTTTTTAAGGGTCGTAGCCCAGCCGTCATCGCCCAGGTCCATCTGCTTATGGATATTAACGGTTTTTTCAAACTCAATCTTTCCTTTCAGGATAAACTGTGCGTTTGATATTTGTACTATGCCCAGTAATATGGATAAAATGATGATGCTGCTTCGTTTCATGACTATGGATTTTGCGTTTGTGCATTGTTTTGAGAAAAATTCCAGGTAAAGCTTACCAACCAAAACCGTCTTAATGTAGCATATGTATTCTCTGTAATGAAATTGCTTTGTATATCCCGCCTGAACCCGATGTTCTGGTCGAGGATATCATTGATGGAGAATTTCAAAGAGCAGGTTTCTTTAAACAAACGCTTGCTCAGCGAGGCATTCCATATAATGGTATTACGGTTCTGATCGAATACATTTGTTTTTTGCCTGAAATTAAAATCGGCATTGCTGGAGAAGTCAAATTTGTAAGGAAGTGCAAAATAAGTGTCAATATTATAGCCATATACCCAATACTTTGTTTGAACAGCTTCATTGATCGAGCTTAAAGATGTATTGTAAGATACATTTGTCCGGAGATTGATACCCATTTTGTTTTCCTTTGAAAAGTAACCTCCAACACTTGCGGCGTAAGTATTGTTGTGCGTGATGTTTTTTTCAAGGTTAACGAAGTTGATCCCCTTACCTCCATAGGTATTAATATTGGCGAAGAACCTGGTTTTGATAGAAGGCACTTCCATATTGTAGCCGATATAGGAGGAATAATTGTATGTACCGCTGGTATTTACAGACTGGTATATGCGTTTGCCAAACTTATCTATCGTATTGCTTGTGGTAATGGCATTATTGGTAAGGTTAAAGCTTGCATTGGCGAAGATGCCCCTTTGCTTGAGCACTTTATAGTCGTTGAAGAAAATATTGAAGCGGTGATTAAATGCGGGCTCAAGATCAGGGTTACCGGTAAAAATATTAAGGGGGTCATTGTTTTCCTGCACCGGTTGTATCTGCTGGATGGTAGGCTGCTGCGTACTTCCGTTGTAACTTAAGTTAAGCCTTGTTTGTGGTTTAAAGCTATAGGAAAAATTGGCTTTAGGGAAGAGGTTCAGCCTGTTGTAATGAAAGGATGAATCTTTAAGATTATCTTTTTGTGTATAGGCCTGCGAAGCCAGGTCGCTGCCGAAAGAAAGGTTATATTTCTTTTTGGCTATGCGATAATCAATACCGCCGGCATTAGTGGTAACAAGAAAATCATAATCATTAGTTAGAAGTGGGTTAAGCACATCGTATTTGCCATCGTTATAATCGTAGGTAGACCGGTCGGCGCTGCTGGTAGTATTGGAAATACCATAGTTCAGTATCACATAATTATTATTCCCTATAGGTTCGGTATAGGTTGCTTTCCCGTTAAAAGTAAACAGTTTACTATGATTGTATTTGCGCTGGTTAATCGTATCATTCTGGAAAATTTCTCCAGCTTCTCCGTAGTAGTTATTAACTGCGCCAAGGTATCCCTGGGAATCATTATCCGTATACTTTTGTTCCATCGTAGCCGTGATGGTTCTCCCCGTCTTTTTAAATTTTTTCCTGTAAATGATGTTGGTATTCAGGGAAGATTCCTCGTTTTTATTAGAGGTTTTTCTGTTGCTGGTATTTACCGGTCCCGAATCTTCATTTAGCGCTTCGGAGTAAAAGATACTGCTGGTTTCAGTGCGGCCTTTATATCCGCTGAACACAAACTTCAGTGAAGAAGATGAATCAAGCTGTATTTCATATTTGCCGTTCAGGGTGTTGCGGTCGCGCTGCGAAAAACTGGTATTGCGCTGATTGATATAATAAAGCGTATCGGGAAGGATATATTGGGTTCGGGTTTCTCCATCACCTGCCACATCTAATTTCTTATACATATAGCTGGCGTTGAAATTATGTTTATCCTCATTCCATTTGTTTGAAAAGTGAAGCCCGCCGGTCCATGCTTTCGGCAATCCGTTACCGTTAAACTCGAAAGCATCATTTTGAGCAAACGAGTAAAAGAAACCACTGTTCTCATCGTACTCAAAATTGTCTTCACTAACTCCGTATTTTCGGCTATCCTGCCAGTTGAGCCCTGTTTGACCGGTATTTGACATGGTACCGAAAGCAGCGATTTTCCTTTTGCCTTTAAAGAAGTTAATCATCGCTTCATTATTGAACTTATCTTTTAAGCCGCCACCTGCTGAAGCTTTACCGAAATAGCCGTTTTTCTTGTCTTCTTTTAATTTAAGATTGATGGTTTTGGTTTTTTCGCCATCATCAATTCCGGTAAATGCTGCCTGGTCGCTTTTTTTATCAAATACCTGCACTTTATCCACCGCATCGGCTCTTATGTTCCTTGTAGCCACGGTAGGGTCATCGCTAAAAAACTCCTCCCCGTCTACCAGTACTTTCTGCACCTCCTGCCCCTGGGCAATAATTTTTCCGTCTTTGTCAACCTGTATACCCGGCATCGCCTTTAATAACTCTTCTGCGTTTGCGTTAGCGCTCACCTTAAAACTATCAGCAGCGTATTCCAGCGTATCACCTTTCATACGCATGGCATTGTTCTGCCTGATGATGATCTCTTCCATCAAAACACTTTTATTGGTGAGGCTGATCGTTCCCAGGTTGGCAACAGCGCCGGGCTGCAGTTGTACTTCATCCACGTAGTCTGCAAAAGAAGGGTAGGAGATCATAACGGAAAACTTTCCGGGAGAGAGCCTGGGCAAAATAAAATTTCCGTCTTTATCAGTTCTTGTAAAAGCAATTATAGACGAATCGGCCGGGTTAAGCAGTGTAACTACTGCATATTGCAGTTTCTTCTGGCTGGCGGTGTCAAAAACAGACCCGGTAATGGATGCTTGCTGACTGTATGTTTTTGATGCAATACACAGGATAGCAATAAAACAGGTGATCAATTGACGCATAAGCTTATTTATTGGAATTAGAGGTGAAGTATAAAAAATCTATTATTTATGTTTAAATTCATAAGCCGTACTTTTAATCTGACTTGAAATAGCTTTTCACACATAAACACAGCAAGATGCCAAAACCTGAAAAATCAATAAATAAAAAAATAAACCCGCAAAAAAAAGTCTCCAAAACAGGTTCAGTAAAAGAAGTACCCAAAAAAACGAAACAATCGGCAACCAAATATAAAAATGTGATGAACCCCCATAATAGTGTGACAGGCGTTAAATACGAGGATATTCATTTTGTTGACAGTACCAAAACGGTATGGAACTATTCTTTATTTACCGATGAAGATATCAGTAATTTTCAGCGGGGCACGCACTATAGCTTGTATACGTTATTTGGATCAAGACCTGCAAGGGTACTGGATACCGACGGCTATTACTTTGCGGTATGGGCGCCCAACGCGTCTTATATATCTGTTAAAGGTAATTTTAATAACTGGAATAATGAAACACATCCTTTATTTGTACGGCTCGACAATTCGGGTATTTGGGAAGGCTTTATTCCGCATTTACAAAAGGGTGAAGTATATAAGTATCACATTCATGGATATGAAGGAAGCAGGCAGGATAAAGGAGATCCTTTTGCCTGGTATTGGGAAAAGAGACCGGCTACAGCGTCAGTTACCTGGACGTTGGATTACAACTGGAATGATGCGGCATGGATGAAAGACAGAAAGCGGAACAATTCACTGGATGCACCATGGAGTGTGTATGAGGTACACCTGGCGAGCTGGATGCGGCCCGACAGGAATGACGAAGAAAGTTATAACACCTATGCGCAAATAAAGGAACGCCTGGTGCCGTATGTAAAAGAAATGGGATTTACGCATGTAGAGTTCATGCCTGTAATGGAGCATCCTTTCGATGGCTCATGGGGCTACCAGGGAGCAGGGTATTTTGCACCCACTTCCCGCTTTGGTAATCCGCAGGGATTCATGGAGTTGGTGGATGCCTTGCACAGGGAAGGAATAGGCGTACTGTTGGATTGGGTGCCCTCGCATTTTCCTTATGATGCGCATGGCTTATTCATGTTTGATGGCACGCATACCTACGAATATGCAGATATGCGCAAAGGCTTTCATCCCGACTGGAACAGTTATATATTCAATTATAAAAGGGGAGAGGTAAAGTCGTTCCTGATCAGCAGTGCCCGCTATTGGCTCGATAAATATCATGCCGATGGCATTCGCGTAGATGCAGTGAGTTCCATGCTTAAATTAAATTACTCCCGCACAACCGGGCAATGGGAACCCAATGAGCATGGTGGCGATGGCAACCTTGAAGCCATCGCTTTTATAAAAGATTTGAATGAAACTATCTTTCGTGATTTTCCCGACGTGCAAACCATTGCCGAGGAAGCAACAGATTGGCCGGGTGTTAGCAAGCCCACTTTTGAAGGTGGCCTGGGCTTTGGAATGAAATGGATGATGGGCTGGATGCATGATACGCTGGATTATTTTAAATTAGACCCCATTCACCGGCCGCATCACCAGGACAAGTTCTCTTTTAGTATGATATACTACTACGATGAGAATTTTATGCTCCCCCTGAGCCATGATGAAGTGGTGCATGGCAAAAGCCCTATGATATATAAAATGCCCGGAGACGACTGGCAGAAATTCGCAAACCTGCGGCTGTTGTACACTTATATGTTCACACACCCCGGTGGCAAGCTGTTGTTTATGGGGGATGAGTTTGGACAAACCAGTGAATGGAATTATAAATCGGAGCTTGACTGGTTCTTATTGCAGCACGATAGTCACAGGCTATTAAAAGATTGCGTAAGAGACCTGAATGCCCTGCTGCGTAGTGAGCCGGCTTTATATGAAAACCAGTTTAATATTTTTGGATTTGAATGGATTGATCTGAACCACAGGGCAGAAAGTGTAATCGTATACCGTAGAAAAGGAAAGCAGCCCAAAGATGATTTGCTTGTTGTTTTAAACCTGACGCCTGTAGTGCGCCGCGACTGGAAAATACAGGTAAAAGATAAAACAGAATGGAAAGAAGTTTTTAATAGTGATGCTAAAAAGTATTGGGGAACCGGTGATGTATTTAATCCCGATGTTAAAACGGTTGAGGTTGACAAAAAAGATAATATTTTTGAAATCAATGTTCATCTCCCGCCTTTAGGAGCACTGGTATTTAAATGATAAGGTTAATCCCTTACGGTGGGTACGCATAGCGTCAAACCGTAAGGGATATGCGGGCGAACCTTATAATTTCACATTCACTCCCACCATAAAATTTCTACCTGCCATGGGGAAATAATAGTTTTCGTTTACTAACGCTCCGCCGGAAATATAGCTGTACGTATAGCCATTGGGCTCGTACTTTTTATTAAAAAGATTATTCACCTGCAATACCAGGTTGATTTCGCTGAACAGCAATTTATTGAGCGTATAGATGGTTCTGAAATCCTGCACGTAAAAAGCATCTAATTTTCTGGCTTCATTGCTGGTATTATCCAAATATTGTTTACCAGCATATTTACCCAAAAAACTGATCTCCCAGTTTTGTAAAGGTATAAAGCTGATAATGGCGCCACCTGTCACAGAAGGAGAAAAGGAAATGTCACTTTCCGTATATGTTTCAGATTTCTGGCTGCCATCATCGTAATTATCGTACCAGGCTACAAAATTTTTTACTTTATTGCGGCTGAAAGCAATATTGCCTGAAGCATTGAACCATTGAGCGGGCTGCCATTTGGCCTGCAATTCAATACCCATCCTGTAGCTGTCGGGGATATTGGTGCGAACGTATGCACCCACATCGTTTACCTTTCCCGTTAGTACTAGCTGGTTATGGTATTTCATATAGTAAAAAGAAGCACCCCAGTTGAATGTATAATTTTTCTGTTCAATCCCCAGCTCAAGGTCATGCAGGGTTTCATGTTGGGGCTGTTGTTCGGCGCCTGCCTCAAAATCATCGCGGTTGGGTTCTTTATTGGCTAAAGCGTAAGAAATATAGCCCGACCAGCTTTGATTCGTATAGCTTATTCCCGCTTTAGGATTAATAAAATGATACATATTATTCACGAACAATGCAGGGTTATCCCTGAAGCCATCTAATTGATACTTCACATGCCTGTATTGGATATCTCCAAACAATTCTATGTGGGAAGTTAGTTTTTGCTGAAGCTTCGTGTAGATATTAAAATCGGTTTTAAAAGCATCCAAGTCATACCATTTATGATCCTTAGGTATACCCGCCTGCGCCCAGATTAGTTTGCCATAGTGGCCGCCGTCATAACGGTTCCATCCTCCGCCTGTTATCCATTGTGTTCCCTTGTTTTTATATTGCAGGGAAAAAATTCCGCCGTAGTAGTAATTGTCGAGCCATAATTGCCGCACCACATCTGTACGGCTTATTACCGAATCGCCAATATTAAGGTCGGGTAACCCAAAATCGCTAAACTTCCGGGAGGCTTTGTATTGCTCATAATATCCCTTGCCTCGACTTAAAAACGCTGCTACATTAAAGCTAAAACGGTTGTTTACATCCTGGTTGTAAAACAACTGGTAATGATCCTGCTGGTAATTGTCCGTTTCATTTTCATAGGGCTCGCCGGGCTTTTCCGTTCCTGCCGAATTATAGGTGCGGTTTGTTTTTAACATACTTTCTGGTACACCATTCCACGCCTGGTAAGTTTTTTCTTTGCCCGAAAAAACATTTAGCCTCACCGCAGCTTTACCGGAGAAGTAAGCAGTAGACAAATAAAATGATTTCAGGTCGCTGCCCGCACGGTCTATATAGCCGTCGCTTTTTAATGAGGAGAGCCTGGCATCCACGGTAAAATGCCCGTTAATTAAACCGGTACCTGCTTTTAAAGTATTTTTCCAGGTATTGAAAGACCCGTAGCTGTTATTGCTTTCGGCATAAGCTTCTTCAATAAACTCGTTGGTAGTCATGTTAATGGTGGCGCCAAAAGCACCTGCGCCATTACTGCTGGTGCCAACACCCCGCTGTACCTGTATGCTGTTAACCGATGAAACAAAATCCGGCAGGTCAACAAAAAAGCTGCCCTGCGATTCCGCGTCATTATAGGGGATGCCATTAAGTGTTACGTTAATCCTGGTGGCGTCTGTGCCCCGTATGCGTATCCCCGTATAGCCCACTCCATTGCCGGCATCGGAGCTTACAATAACGGAAGGAAGCTGGTTAAGCACAAAAGGAAGGTCCTGCCCCATATTTACTTTTTCAATTTCCTTTTTCGACAGGTTGCTCTTCGTAAAAGGCGCTCTTTCACCTGCTCTCACGCCCTTTATTTCTATGGGTTGCAGCATCAGGTCAATCCGTTCTAACGCAATGCTTACAGGCGAAGCGGATGGAACCTCTATGGTTTCTTTAGCCGTTTTAAAGCCAATAGAGCTTATCGTTACCGTATAGCTTCCTTTTTTTAAATTCCTGAAATGGAAATCCCCTTTTTCATCAGAAATCGTGTTCAGGTTTTCAGATAGCGCAACGGTTGCATTGGCAAGGGGCTGCCGTGAGCCTTTTTCAATAATTTTTCCATGGAAGGGGTGCTGTGCGAAAGCTGCAATACCAACTGCCAGCATCATCAATAGTAAACATGTTTTTTTCATTTCTGTTTTTGTTATCAGCTTCAGACGTGCATCTTGTTTTTATTGCACTCACTTGTCTTTAGCCGGGTTTACAAAAACAGGAAAGGAGAGATGTGAAGACTCGTCCTTCCCTGCGCAGGCATTACCCTGATCAGGTTCTACGGGTTTGATCTCAGTCCTGTTCCGCTGCAAGCGAAACAAAACACCCCGGGAATCACTGAGGTTAAAATAAACTTTAACCACGGTTGTTTGTGATGCAAAGATAACGGACTTTTAAAATATTATCCAAATGGTGTAACTTTTAAGCATCCTTATCGTATTACTGGGGATAACTGAAGATAATTATTCATTATTTGAGCAATACATCCATAAATAGCTTCACATGAAAAGAATATTACTACTCGCATTATGCGGTATCATTGGCTTTGCAGCTAACGCACAGGACGAAAAAGTGTTTGTGAATGATAGAAATGCCCAGCCAAGGAATGTAGCGGGCTCTTTTTCCGCCATTTCTGTTGCGGGTTCCATTGATTTATATTTGTCTCAAAGCGATGAAGAAGTGGTTGTGGTAAGCGCGGCTGAAACCAAATACCGCGACAGGATCGTGACCGAAGTTATAAATGGCGAGCTTAAAATTTATTACAACGATAAAGGACTGCAATGGAGCAGCGGCAATAAGAAATTAAAAGCCTATGTATCGTTTAAAACAATACAAAAATTAACGGCTTCAGGCGCTTCTGATGTCTATGTAAACGGTGTAGTTAAAGCCGATGCGCTGAAAATAAACCTTTCAGGCTCCAGTGATTTTAAAGGCGCGGTAGACGTTAACCACTTAAGCCTTGACCAGAGCGGCAGCTCCGATTCCCGCATCAGCGGCAGAACAGCCAACCTGAAAATTGAAGTGAGCGGGGCGAGTGATGTAAAGGGGTATGATCTGGCAGCAGACTATTGCGAAGCCAGCGCCAGCGGCGCCAGCGATATACAAATTACGGTTACCAAGGAGCTTACTGCAACTGCCAGTGGCGCCAGCGATATCTATTACAAAGGACAGGGCATCACCCGCAATATTAAAAGCAGCGGTGCCAGTTCGGTAGCGAGGAGAGATTGATGCTACAGAATTACTTTTAGATATTATTTTTAGAATTACTATATCCCCTTCGGCCAACTCCGTAATTTTTTGTGTAATAGTTGCTGATAGAGGCAAGGATGGCAAAACGGCGGAGTTTGCAGCAAGCTATAGGTATCGCATAGCTATGCATTACCATAAAATTTGAAATTTTTTATAGTATGAGTTATTGAGCAATCCCTGTTTATGGACAAAAATATCCTAACTTCAGCGCCTTATATTAAAGGTATTTGAATGATAACAGGGGATGGGTTTTTAGCACGGGCTTTTAAGGAATTCCATGACAGCAGTGAGATACATATTTTTGCTTCTGGCGTTTCTGATTCAGGAAATATTTCCCAAAAAGAATTCGGAAGAGAACGCTCACTTCTTGAAGATGTGCTTGAAAAAAAACAGGGTACGTTGGTTTATTTCAGTACTTGCAGCATATACGATGAATCCCTGAAGGGCTCTCTTTATATAAACCATAAATTGCTGATGGAGGAGGTTGTCCGGTTGTCCGGTAATCCCTATCTTATTTTTCGGCTTTCTAATCCTGTTGGGAAAACAGATAACCCGCATACGCTGATAAATTTTTTCGTAAACCGTATTGAATCCGGAAAGAAGTTTGATTTATGGAAAGGGTCCTTCCGGAATATACTCGATATTGAAGATGTTGTTGCGCTATGCAGCTATTTCATTTCGAAAAATAAGTATGTGAACAGAATCATTAATGTTGCTAATCCTCTCAACTATTCCGTGGGGGATATTGTTTGCGCTCTGGAAAAAGTATTGAATAAAAAGGCCGACTATAATCTGACGATTAAAAAAAGTATTCCCCAAATAAAAACAACGGAAGTTATACAGGCTGCGGACGAGCTTCAGTTACGTTTTGACGAAAACTATCTTAATTTAGTATTGGCCAAATATTTTGGTGGCAGATGACATACAAACAGGCAAAAACAAAATTTTTCCTTGAAAAGCTGGCCACGCTGCCTTTTGTTTGGTTGGGACAATTTTTTGGAGGTCTCTTACCCCTTAAAGAGAATACCGGGATATTTTTGTTTTTCTCCAGTGCGGATATCGGTGGTGCACCGAGGGTTAACATTGATATTGCCAGATGTATTAAGAATAGAAAACCAATCATTATTTTCTCAAAGAAACCCAAAAACAATTTATTTATTGAAGAGTTTCGAGGCCTCAATGCCATTATTATTGACCTCTCTCCTTATATAGACAATAAGCTGTTCCATTTTGTAAATTTTTTCTTCAGAGGAGTAATTGCAGCCTGGATCAATAAAAATAAAAGTCCGGTGGTTTTTGGTGGAGAGTGTTTGTTTTTTTACAAAATCCTTCAGCATGTAAAAAAAGAAACAAAACGTGTTGAGCTATGTCACCTGCCAACCTGGATTGGATATACCATAGGACATATTGACAGAATAGATATGCGGATTTTCAGCGTACTGAGTCTTAAAAAGGAAGTGGAAGCGCAGTACCAGGAGAACCATCTTCCGGGGCGTTACTATGACCGGCTTTATTTTATTGATAACGCAATAGATATTCCTCCTTATTCGGAACGGTATAATCAAAGGATAGAAGTAGTCTTTATTGGGAGAGGGGCGCCACAGAAAAGAGTGCACCTGGCAGCAGCCATTGCTGAAAAGCTACACCGGCAAAACGCCAATGTGCATTTTACTTTTGTTGGAGATGTAGAAGAAGTTGTTTTCCCGGACAAATATCCTTATTGCACTTTCCGTGGGAATATCAAAGATCAGCAGGAAATGGAAGCCATATATGCAACATCTGATGTATTGCTTCTCACATCTGCTTATGAGGGACTTCCGGTAGTAGTCATGAAAATGATGGCCTATGGCAAAGTTGTCATTTCAACAGCAGTCAATGGAATCCCTGATTATATTCTCCATGAAAACAATGGCTTGCTCATCCATAGAACCGATGAAGCAGGTATTGTAGAAGAAGGCGTTCAGCTAATTCAACAGCTAATAGGAAATAAGAAGAAACTAACGCTTTTGGGTAAAAGAAGTTATGAGATAGCAAAAGAAAAGTTCAGTCGGACAACATTCTGCAGATTTTATAGCAATGCGCTTTTAGTCTAAAACCTCTTTCGTGCCAGTATCACATTATTATGGAATAATTCTTTTCTTCTCAATTTTCCAAATAATACGGCATTTGTCAAAACACCGGAAACAATAAGTGGTAGTATGAATATCTGGTGCAAAATAAGATATAATATTCGGGGCTTTTTAGGTAATAATACAAAAATGTAAAAGATCATCTGTTGTAAAATAACCTCTGCAAAATGCCCTGTTTTAACCCGTTGTATTATTTCAAAGCCATTTTTTTCAAGCAGGTGTGTTATGCCAAAGCTTGAATAGCGTGCATAGTCATACGGCACTTCATGCTCCGGCCAAACAAATGGACAGGTAAGCAGTAATTTCCCCCCGCGTTTCAGCACCCTGTTTATTTCGCGCAATGATTCTTCGGGGTTAAAAACATGTTCTATCACTTCAGAACAGAATACATTGTCAAAATAGTTATCGTTAAAAGGAATGTTTTTACCATCGTAAAATACGTCTATCTTTTCATTAATATGGGAGTGGCCGGACACTTCAATATCCAGTCCGGTATAAGACGTTGCATTTACAAAAAGGGTTTCATAAGGTTTTGAACCGCATCCAAAATCAAGCACATCCCCTTTTAATTCCGGAAGATATTGTTTGAAGGCCTGAAAAAGCCTCAGCCTTACGAAATAAAAAGGATTGCGGAAGATATCGGTCCGGCTTATAATAAATGAGGTTTTCAAATTGTTTTTCTTTTAGAAATATTTCGCAGTATAAGATACACATTGCTGAGCATTACTGATTTGTCTATCAACACAGCCAGTTTTGTTAACCGGGAAGCAGATAACGTGCCGGAGAACTTTTGAGCCCATTCTCTGCATGCTGAAACAAACGAATCTACTGTTTTGTTATCCCGTTTGGCAAAAGGTGTCTTCAACAGCCTGAGCGAAAGAGACTGACAGTAAAAGCGAATAAATCCCGGGGCAGTTTCCAGGATGGCTGATTTTATCCCATCATCTTTCCCGGATTGCATTTGCAAAAACTGCAGGAAATCGAACAGTGCGTCAATGTATCGGCTCGCCGGTGTTGTTTTGGATGTGCTCAGATGAATGCGATAAGAAAACAACCTGCCGGGGTGAACAACAGCAGAGGAAACAGAAGCCAAACTTATCCAAAGTGCGTAATCGGCAAAAAGCAAATTGGGATAAGGAGGTATGCCTCCCGCCTTATCATAGTCGGATGATCTTACAACAGCACCTATCGGCTCTATTTTTAGTTCCAATATTGCCTTTGTGAATTCGGCGGGAGAATAATGACCCTTTAACGGCTTACATGGGGTAAGTGCTTTTCCATTTTGATCAATAAAGCTGTAATGTGAAAGATAAAGGCTCGCAGCAGGAAAACGTTCAATCAAACCGCTCATCTCCTCTAAAAAATGTTCATCCATTACATCATCATGTCCGATTAAAGTAATAAATTCATTTTTAGGAATGTCTTTTATTCTGCTCCAGTTTTCTTCTATCGACATCGGATATTCGGAAGGTAAAATTATCACCCTGTTATCAGTAATCGTTTTCAGCCATTCAAAAGTGCCGTCCGTGCTTTTATTTTCTAAAATCAGGAGGTTAAAATTCTGATATGATTGAGCCAGAATGCTGGCTACACAGTTTTTAATTAAATGTCCACCATTTCTAACAGGTAAAATAATACTGAACTTTTGCGAAACCTTATTGCTTTTCTCCATGTGTGATACCTAATCAATGCTAGTAACTAATTGTAAACTCATTTTACTCTTCTTAAATAGCCACCGGGCGCAACACTGATCAGTAATTTATTGTCTATTGCACTATCCACGACAAAAGAATCATTCTTTTCCAAAAAGCTTATTATGGAAGTATGTGGATTGTTCCCTACCCCCCATGGTCTTTTTCTGCCAGAGAGATAGTCATCGGGCAGGTGCTCAACAATAGTGTCAAAAACAACAACATAAGAGTCTGGTGTGACAAGCGGAGCATACAGGTTTAACTCCTGTAAAACGTGCTCATGTGTATGATTGGAATCAAGACAAACTAAAATCGTGTTACAACCCTTTGCTTCTACTTTAACCTGCTCTAAAACTTCCGGGCTTACCGAGGATCCCTGGATCATCTTAATACGCTTGTACATCGGATGAACTTCTATCTCCTTCCGGTTATGCTCCCGGATATCTATATCTATGCCTAATACGCGCCCCTTACCAACCAGTTCCAGAATTGATGCATAGAAGATCAATGATCCTCCGTGAGCAATTCCTGTTTCTATAATTAAGTCTGGTTTTATATCCCATATTATTTCCTGCATTGCCACCATATCTTGCGGGTATTGAATGATGGGGCGTCCCATCCAGGAGAAATTATAGGAGTAGAAGGTTTTATTCGATTCGGTATTGAACGACTTTGCCGCGGCCAATAAGTCCTCATTCTTTCCATTGTTGGCTATTCTTTCTATCCGCTCGTTATTAAAATCATGAACAGGACTATTCATACAGAATTGTTTTTAGTTTGGTTTTATCTCCCCAAAAGTGCATGGGCTCATAATCGGGGTAGTCGTAAAAGCCTGTATTTAATTTTATTGATCGGTTTTTTTCAATCATATAATTTTCTACAAACTGCTTCACAGTAACAGGTTCTCCGCTACAACAGTTAATAATTCCGGTTACTTTTTGCTGCAGGGCGATTGCAATTGCATATTCTGCTACTTTTTCTACGGGTAAATAATCCCTGCTCTGATCACCCCGGCTCATGTTAAACGCTTCCTCGTGGTTATCCAATGCCATCTGCAACTGCGAAAGTAAGGATTTTGGGTTTTGCCCTTCCCCATACATATAAAAAAGACGGATCCACTTCACATGTACCGGGTAAATACTTTGTAACTCCAACAAAAAATTCCATAGTTCACTTTTAGCTATACCATAGGAGGTTGTTGGTTTAACGGGAAGGTCTTCATGCAACGCTCCTTCCTGCATGCCATATTCAAGACATGTACCCGTTACCGAAAGGTTCCTTAACCCGTTACAAATCATGTTCTGAAGGAATGCTTTATGTCGTGGAAGATTAATATCTACATGAAATGCCCCCTTAAAATCCGGTAGCCCTTCCCATGCAAGATGGATCATGATATCGGGGCGAAAAAAGAAGTCAAAATAGTTTATGTCATCGTTATAATCCGAGAGATTGAGATTTATATAGGTCACATCTCTGAACCAGCTTTTCGCTTTGGCTTTTTCCGGATTGGAAGAACTTGCTATAACGTAATGCCCCAACCGAAGTAACTGCTTCACAACATAATTGCCGATAAATCCACTGGCGCCTGTAACCAATACCTTCATCACACTACATTATTTTTAAAGAGGGGATCGGAATAACAAATTTTCCGTTCCAATCTTTAATATATGACAATTGTTCCATAATCTCTTTTTCCAGATTCCAGGGTAAAATTAACACATAATCCGGTTTATCTTCTTTTAATTGCACTTCAGACAGCACAGGGATATGGCTGGCCGGGAGCCACTTACCCTGCTTATTTGGATTGGCGTCTACCACATAGCTAATAAGATCATTTTTGATGCCACAATAATTCAGTAGCGTATTACCTTTAGCCGCGGCTCCGTATGCTGCTACTTTTTTTCCTTTCTTTTTACTTTCAATAAGAAAGCTGGTCAATTCCAGTTTAACAATTAATGCCTTGGATTGAAACCCTTCATAATACAGCAATTCGTTTATTCCTTTCCGAATTTCCTTCTCCAGTAACAATGCTACATTCTCTGTAACAGTATGTATACCTCCTTTGTGCTTTGCATAGATGCGCAGTGATCCTCCATGTGTGGGTAGCTCATCAACATCAAAAAGCTCCAGTGCTGCCGATTCAAATATTTGTTTAACAGTAAAAAATGATAAGTAAGAGAAGTGTTCGTGATATATGGTGTCAAATTGGTTATTGTCCACCAATTGCATAAGATGGGGAAACTCCATGGTTATAATACCTGTGTCTTTGAGCAGCAGTTTCATTCCCTTTACAAAATCCACTATATCGGGTACATGGGCCAGTACATTGTTGCCCAGGAGCAGATCGGCATATATCTTTTTATCGGCAAGTTGTTGGGCTAATCGCGTTCCAAAAAAATCTATAGTGGTATCAATACCTTTTGATATTGCCACTTCCGCAGTATTAGCTGTTGGTTCTATACCTAAAACAGGTATGTGGTTTTGATGAAAATATTGCAGGAGGTAGCCATCATTGGAAGCTATTTCTGTAACCCTGGACCTTTCATCTAAATGAA
Organism: Agriterribacter sp.; assembly: GCF_035445465.1. NCBI lineage: Bacteria > Pseudomonadati > Bacteroidota > Chitinophagia > Chitinophagales > Chitinophagaceae > Agriterribacter > Agriterribacter sp. The sequence goes on along the minus strand of NZ_DAOMQT010000005.1, from coordinate 108,193 downwards.
ATCGTTCAATCATTAATTCCGTATATGCCTTTGCATGTTGCAGCCAGCTTTTTGAATACGAGGAAAAGTAAACATATTCATTATTGAAAATAGCATCTGACTTTTTGTATTCATCTACCTGCACTAAAAAACACTGGTGACAGGTATATACTTTTAGTGGATAAAAAACCTCCGGCTCATTCAGTTGTTCTTTCGTAAGAAAGGAGTTGGATGCAGGGGCGTTTACCAAATCTATAAATGTATGTTTCAAATCTGTTTTACAAAATCTGCATTGCATAAAATCTACAATCCTTTAAAGTTTTTATCAATGTAAGGGTGCCCCGTGTCTCTTTCAGAAATGGATCCTGCCGGTAATGGCCATTGTATATTTATTCCCGGGTCATTATATCGTATGCCTGATTCGGCTTCAGGAGTAAAGTATTCAGTGTGATGGTAAATCAGCTCACAGTTATCGGTAAGTGACTGAAATCCGTGTGCGAACCCCCCGGGGATGTACAGCATTTTTTTGTTTTTAGCGGAAAGTTCAATGCCGAACCATTGTAAAAAAGTAGGCGAGGCTTTCCGAAGGTCAATGATCACGTCAAAAATTCTTCCTGCTATACAACGCACCAGCTTAATTTCGGCGTAGGGATGCACCTGAAAATGCATTCCGCGTATGGTTGCCTGCTGAGCAGTAAAGGAATGATTCATTTGTACCCATTCTTTTTCATGTCCGATTTGCTGAAACTCTTTTTTACAATAAAATCGTGCAAACCATCCCCGCTCATCCGTAAACGGCTCAAGGTCAATTAGATAACTGTCTGGTAATGGAGTGGGGGAGAAGATCATAGAGCAAGATAAGCTTTGATTTGTTGAAATGTAAACGCTGCTCTTTCCGGCAAAGGTTGCTTATACCAGTTAATCGTCCATTCTATTGCTGCAGAAGCGTCAAGTTTAGGAAGCCACTGAAGTTCATTGATTGCTCTGTTGATATCTAACATTAATAATCCGGCTTCGTGAGGTTGACCAGGAGTAGAAATATCCTTCCATTCGCCGCTGCCCCAAACCTTAATCGCCTTCTCAGCTAATGATTTTACTGGCAAATGATCATTGGGCAAAGGTCCAAAATTATATGGCATAGAAAAAGCCTCATAATTTTTACTCAATAATCCCCCCAATAATAGGTATCCGGTCAGGGGTTCCATTACATATTGCCAGGGGCGAATAGCATTAGGGTTTCGGAGTTCTATAGGTTTTTGCTTCTTAAGTGCACGTACGATATCCGGAATAATTCTGTCTGCGCTCCAATCGCCGCCACCAATCACATTACCTGCTCTGGCAGTTGCAATAGCTTTTTGGTGTGTTTCAAATTTGCCGGGATTAAAGAAAGAATGCCGGAAAGAACTGGTTACGATCTCAGCACAGGCTTTGCTGCCGCTATAAGGATCATATCCCCCCAGCCTGTCATCTTCTTTATATAAAATATCCTGTTCTTTGTTTTCATATACTTTATCTGTTGTAATTACAACTATAGTGCAGGGGTGCGAAAGCCGGCTTACTGCTTCAAGCAGGTTGGCCGTGCCTGTAACATTTATTTCAAATGTTTCGGCGGGAATGCTGTAGGAAAGACGTACGAGTGGTTGTGCTGCTAAATGAAAAACATAATCTGGCTGAAATGCTTGTAGTTCATGGAAAAGCTGGTCTTTATTGCGAATATCCGCAATCACATTTTCACCCAAACCAAGCGGGGCGATAAGATCAAACAAGCCGTCCTTATACCGGGGTGCAAGCGCATATCCTTTTACGATGGCACCCAGTTCCTTAAGTAAACACATCAGCCATGCACCCTTGAAACCCGTATGCCCGGTAATAAAAACTCTTTTTTGTTTATAATATCCGGAGAGTGTTGCCCGTGTTACCATTTTTTCCATTTTGCCTGGTTGCTTTTCCATAATGCCTCTAATTCCAGCTTATCACGCATGGCATCCATACACTTCCAAAATCCTGTATGTTTAAATGCTACCAGTTCGTTATTTGCCGCAAGCTGTTCCAGCGGCTCATCTTCCCACATCATATCATTCATATCAGCATCTAGGTATTGGAATACTGCCGGCTTTAATACAAAGAAGCCAGCATTAATCCATTTGCTTTCATCCTTTGCTTTTTCACGAAACGATACAACTTCGCCATTCGTGCCAATATCCATGCCACCAAAGCGGGCATCCAACTGAACTGCAGTTACCGTAGCAATTTTGTTATGTGAATGATGGAACTGAAGAAGTTCATTTAGATTGATATTGCCTACACCATCGCCATAAGTTAGCATAAAGTCCTCATCACCCACATATTTCTGTACTTGTTTAAGTCGGCCTGCTGTTTTGGTATGTAGGCCGGTGTCCAGCAGCGTAACTTTAAACGCTTCACTTTTGCTTCCGAGCACCTGCATCGAATTATTGCCGAGGTCAATTGAAATATCGGAATTATGCAGAAAATAATTCATGAAATACTCCTTGATCACATAGCCTTTATAGCCAAGGCAAATAATAAAATCATTAAATCCATAATGACTGTATATCTTCATGATATGCCACAGAATAGGCTTCCCGCCAATTTCTACCATTGGTTTTGGACGCGTATCGGTTTCTTCAGCCAACCTTGTGCCAAGTCCACCTGCAAATATTATAACTTTCATATAATTATAAGATTGCGCAAAGTTAAATATTTATACGTATTACCTATAGCCAATTTAGAATTGTACAAAAAGAGAGTTAAGTTAATAAGACTGAATTTTGGAAATAGTTTATTGAATACGCCTACGGCTGAAAACCTAGGGAACTTCGGGGTACCGGAACTTACACTAATGAAACAGGAATTACTTATGCTACTAAATGGGAGTTTACCTCTGCAGATCAGCACAATATGAAACTTCTTGTAATAGCAGTACACCTCAGATTTTTATCTGGAATATGGTAGAAATATCGGAAACTTCTTTTCAAAGTATAACAGCGCTCGATAAACTCAGTATTTTACAGTCTACACGTTATACACCTGTACCTTAAAAGATTTTAAAGGGTTAGAGAAAGAAGAAAATCGTAATAATCCATAACTTCTGGTTTTCAGAAGTATAAGAGGCTATTAAGAAAAAGGCAGTTTCAATTGTGATAACTGCCTTTTTTTAGTTTTTTAGATAAAATTAAAAATGCAAAAGGCTGATTAAGAGTTCAATATTTTGATAGATCAGTTTTTATAGGTCACTATAAGTTTTGGATGCTTCTCCGCTGTTGTATAAAAGCTTGAGCAAAATACCCTGGAATTATATATGACTTCATTTTGTAAACGTATCATAAACCCATTATTGGTATTTGTTCCTGTCATATCTTTTATTAATTCTGTAACATCAATATCAATTAAATCAAGAAAAGTTGCCGAGGTGTGTGGAACAATAACCTGGTGCGAAGTTGTTGAAGCAGGCTGATCATTCCACGTAACAGTACCCGCCGTCCATGGTGTTGTTATGCGTTGTATAAGCATTGCATTATTACTACCGGAATTTGCGCTCAGTTCATCGGGATGATGTCCGTTGATAGGGGTCGGGTTGGAATATAACGATAATTTCGCATCTGTAATAGTTGCTGTCGATGGGATGCTGCTTAAATCAAATTTAAAAGCTGCTCTCATTCCAATAGTATTGCCTTGATACGTCCATGAAACTGCGCCAATTTCAGGTTGTCCGGGTCCTGATCCGTTTGAGGATGAATTTCCCCAAATATGTACCTCATTGGGATTATTAGAGGGCTGTTGAGTGAGCGTAAGAAACACCGGGCCTTTTACAGTTAAAGAAACAGTATCAACGCCGGTTGCCCCATCATCATCTATCACCATTAACTGATAAGTATAAATTCCGGTAATAAGTTTCCGCACTTCAGTTGAAGCAGCCCCTTCATTCACTATTTCCGAAGCATTGGGCCCCGATACCTGGCTCCATAAATAAGCTACTACATTTCCGTCAGCATCTGCACCGGTTCCTGTGAGGGTCGCCCAGCCTTCACTCTCTTGTAATTCAATAATTCGACTTTCTCCTGCTTCAGCTATTGGAATTTTATTATTTATAATCTCTTCTTTTGTGCAATTGGTAAAGAGCAATAAGCTTAATGAGAGAATAATTAAGGAAGGGTTTTTAAAATTCATAGTTTAGGTGTTTGATTTTAATATATCAAAAATAAAAGAAAAATAATTGAAATAAAGATTTTATATGATGTTTATTCGATCAATTATGCCTTTCAATGGATTTAAAATATCTTAGAATCGGCTCAACCTATGGTTGAACGAAATAAGAAATGACATTATTATTATTTCCTCTTCCGCGCAATTACCAATATAGCTGTTGATTTAAAAGGGAATCGGGTCGTATCATTTTTGAAGAAATGTTTTACAAGGAAATTTTTCAGCTTACCTTCTTTTAAAACGTCCATGGGTGCGGTAATATAGCTGCTGTGCAACACTTCAAACCCGTTGCGTTCAAGCAATCGTGTAATCCTTCCTTTGGTATAAATGCGGGCATTGGCCCAGCGCTCGTGCAAAAAGCGGGGTAACCACGAAAAGAAAGGGACCCTGTTCCACGGTAACAGGGGCAGCTTTGCGCCATGCGTTTCAAATATCCACCATTTATTGGGAACAGAGATTGCCATCAGTCCGTCATCTTTTAAAAGCTCCCGGTAAATGGATACACTGTTCTCATCGTGCAAATGCTCTATCACTTCAAAACTGGTAATGCGGTCAAATTGTTGCTGCAAGGGTGAAATATCCTTTTCAATATCCACGCACTGAAAACTGCAATTGCTGATATTGTTTTTTTTGAGATAGTCCTTAATGTCCTGCTCGTAATCATTTACAATATCAATTCCCAGGCATGATCTCATTTTTTGCGACAACAGGAACATAGATGCGCCGTTGCCACACCCTATATCAAGATGTGTGTATTGCTTTCCGGTAAACCCGGGATATTGTTCCAACAGATTGATGCGGCGCCTGACGATCTTATCCGTTATATCGGCCGGCCGGCCGAGGTAATGCTCCCCGGAAAATAATTCGTCCGGAACCCTTTCTTTATATTGCATGAAATAATCCTTTGGAATATCAAAAGTAAACATTGCATTGCTGATCAGGCTATCGAAAGTATATGCTGATATGCCTTTTGTACGATATTACCCCAGTAAAAATGTTCGTAAAAATCTGTTGAAATATCTTCTTTCAGCAATGCAACAGACTGTCGTATGGCTTCAAAGAGTGCTGTGCTGTCTCCATCGGGCACAACGATCAGTTTTCCACCTGTTAGTTCTGCCGGAACGCCAAAGGCGCCGCTGGCAAAGGATACAGCCGAGCTATTGCCAGCCAGGGCTTCCACTAATTTTGTTTTGATCCCTCCTCCTTCACTGATAGGGTTCATAAAAATATCCGCCGCTTTAAAATAAGTATCAATATCGTTTACAAAACCGGCGTAAATGATGTTTTTATTTTTATATGCCTCAAGATTGTTGTAGCGTTCCGGCAGGTGATTGCCGCAGATCAATATTGTATATGTAATTCCGTTTTGTTGCAGCAGGGGATTGATCTTATCCAAGATAATATCCAAACCCTTTAAATTGGGCTGATAATATAAAGTGCCGGTATAAAACAACAGCAGGTCTGTAGGATCAATATGGTGCGCAGTGCAGACGGTTGTACGGGCAATTGTTTTTGCCTGCGGGGTAGGAGGGGTGTTGAAGTTTATGCCATAAGTAATAACAGTGCATTTTTTTTGCTCTAATTTAAAATGAGCAATGGCATAATCCATGTCTTCCCGGGTAATGAAGAAGTTCATATCCGCGCGACGATGCACTGCTTTTTCATACAGCCATAACAGGCGCCACCACCATTTTCCAAAGCTTTTAAACCGCAAAGCTTCAATATTATGCGAATGTATGATCAGTTTTACACCGAGCCATTTTTGCAAAGCAATGCCCAGCCAGCCATAATAAGGATGTTCTAAAATAATATAATTGACTTTTTTTTGCCGGATGATTTTTCTCAGAGTGAAAAAATAAAAGGGATTAATATAGCGAAGAATGCTGTTTGACAATAACGGAAGTATTTCATACCCCGACTTATAGGGTACTTCCACTTTTTTTACAGTAATGCAGCTAAGGTTCACCAGGCCTGAAAGATAATTATTAAATATGCTGATATTCTTTTCGCCGCCCATTAAGGCTGGTAAAAAGCGATACGACACAATACTTAGTACATTTATCATTCAATTCTTTGCTAAATTATACAGTGAACTTTTCCCTGTTTTTCCATAAAGAAAAAATACCTCCTGCCAGTGCAAGAAAGAACAGGCTGTTGCCCAAATAAATCAGTTTCTGTCCTTTGGAATAAGAGGCCGGTTCAAACTTAAACACGATCTCATGTTTACCCGCGGGTATGGGCATTCCTCTTAAAACATAATTCACTTTCGCATAATCCGTTTTCCTGCCATCTATATAAGCGTTCCATCCCGCAGGGTAATATATTTCGCTGAACACAGCAAACTGGTTGGTAGCGGATTGCGTGGCATATTTTATTTCATCATTATCATAGCTTGTTAGTTGTATAGTAGCAGAAGAATCGGGTACAGGATCAGCGCCGGTTATTGGTTTGAAGCTGCTATCAACAATCACCGTATCCTTTGGTCCAAACTGGTCCAGCGCTTTTATTTCTTCTACAGGACCGTTTACATATTTAACATGCTTAATGAACCATGCCGCTCCCAGTGCTTCATCATTTTTATGCACTGCAGGCGCCTGCTGCTGTTGGGATGGAACAATAAAATAACGGGTATCCAGCATGTTCAGCACATCCATGTTCAATGATTCTTTCGACAACTGCGTTTCAATGAGATCCTGGTATATACGCAGCTTGGCCGCGTGGTACCCGCCAATGGAACGGTGAAAATAGGCAGTGATGGCATCGCTGAACCTGTCGCCCGATAAATGGTATACCCTGTAATGCGGGTCTTTGTCCTGCAAAATCTGCGTATCGGCTGCTGTTGGTGTAAAATTTTCCGACAGGTAACTGTCTTTATCCATATAATGGTCGGCATTCAGGTATTTGCTGTCTACCACCAGCAGGTCAATCATATTGATCACGGTAAAAACAATAACAGCCGCCAATGGTTTAATGATGTTCTTCAGGTATAAATACAATAGTCCGACCACCAGACCGGCAAATAACAGCGCACGGAAAATACCACTACTGAACATACTCTTTCGTTCCGCTTTTAAAGCAGTCACTATCATGCGGCCTATTTCTGTATTACCATCCTGCGGATTGGTGTAGGCCTGCACAATACGGGCATCGAAAGCGCTGCTGAAATCGTTAAAGAAATAAATCAGTAATGTAACGCCGAACACAGCGCCTAATGAATATAATATAGTTTTAAAAGACGCTTTCAACTGGTCCTTGCCGTTAACCGTAAAAAAAATACGCTGCAAACCCCAAACAGCCAGCAAGGGCAACAGCATTTGGGGAATAACCAATGCCATATTGGGTGAACGGAATTTGTTATACAACGGGAAATAATCCAGCAAAAATGAATTGAAGGTCGAAAAATTTCTTCCCCAGGCCATGAAAATGGTAAAAACAGTAGCAGCAAGTATCCACCATTTTATACGATCTTTTATTAAAACAAGTCCTGTAATTGCCAAAAAGCAGATGATCGCTCCAAAATAAATAGTACCGGCAGTGCCCTCTTCTATTCCGCCCCAGTAACGCGGGAGGGAGTAGGCGAGTTGAACTGCGTTGTTCTCGGGTATGTTTTTTTCTGTAAGTGCAGTTACCAATTTGGAGTTTTCATCGAAATGGTCTGAAGAGCTGCTGCCAAATATATCGGGTATAAAAAAAGTAAGTATTTCGCTTTTGCCTATGCTGTAGCTGAAAGCATAATCTTTATCTAATCCTTTTGTATCTACTTTTTTTATTTCCGCCCCGGATGTTTCAAGAGTTTTACCGCCCCTCATGGTATACTTTGCATATTCGGCGGTAGTAAGTAAACTCATGGCCGAGTTGGCAAGTGCTGCACAGCCGGCAACTGCAGCCAGGGCAAGCGATATAGCCAGGTGTTTCCAGTCTTTCGCTTTAATCCATTGTACAATATACCCAAGGGTGATAATGCCTGCGGTAATAAAAAAGTAATAGCTGATCTGGGGGTGATTAAACGCTATTTCCCAGGTGGCGAATATGGCGGTAACGGCAAGTCCTAACAAATACTTTTTTTGATAGATCAGCAATAACCCCGCGAGCACGCCCGGCATATAGGCTATTGCCCACATTTTACTTTCGTGCCCCACTGCTATCAAAATAGGATTGTAACTGGCATATGCAAAAGCAAGACTGCCCATGATACCCAGAACCGGTTTTATATTAACAACGCAACAAAGGATATAAAAGCACAGGCAGGCAAGAAAAAAGAAATTGATAGGTTTAGGCAGTCCTAATGTGAATAGGGTATGAAAGTCCGGTAAAAAAGAATGAGCCTCCATAGCTACCTGGTAATTGGGCATACCGCTGAAGAGATGGGTATTCCATAGGGGAAAATGTCCATGCTCCTTTTTATATTCAAAAGAATTGTGCGACATACCTTCCCAGTGCACAATATCACTCTGCTGCAGCACCTTTCCTTCTAAAGCAGGCCGGCAATAAATTACAGACACCACTAAAAAAATGCCTATAGCTACCAGGTGAGGCACAAACGCTTTAAAATTAATTTTTTTCACTTTCAGATATTTTAATACTGATCATAATCAGGGTCGCCAAAGCAAAACTTCCCGCGAAAAGAATTTCAAATTTAAGGCGGCAAATTAACGTTATTTTTAATCTTCCCTTTAATTTTAACGCATAATATGATACAGCAAATACTCAAAGACCGGCCAACTAAACTATTTATCGGCTTTGCGGCTTTTTTTGTGGCCAATGCGCTGATCGCAGAATGTATAGGCGGTAAGATATTTTCATTGGAAAAACTATTCGGTTTCGATCCGGTTAATCTTACACTTTTCGGTCAGAGCGGGTTATCGTTTAGCCTTACCTGTGGCGTGCTGTTATGGCCTTTGGAATTTGTGATGACGGATATTGTAAATGAATATTACGGCCCCAAAGCGGTAAAAAGGATCAGCTATACAGCAGTTGCATTAATATCCTATGCTTTTATCATGTTTTATGCCAGCATCCATATTCCCTATGCCGACTGGTGGCCGGCATCAAAAGCAGGCGACGGGATACCCGACCTGCAGGTAGCCTTTAACGGCATATTCGGGCAGGGAATGTGGATCATTGTGGGAAGCTTAGTGGCTTTTTTGGTGAGCCAGTTGGTAGATGTAGCGGTGTTTCAGCGCATCAAAAAAGCAACGGGTGAAAAGAAAGTATGGCTGAGGGCTACCGGCTCTACACTGGTATCACAACTGATTGATAGTTTTATCGTTCTAACCATTGCCTTTAAATTGGGCAGTAACTGGACATGGGCGCAGGTAATTGCTGTGGGGTGCGTAAATTATATGTATAAATTTGCCATAGCCATTTTGCTTACTCCGCTTATTTATTTTGCCGAATACAGGATAGAAAAATATGTGGGTAAGGAAACGGCTATACGAATGAAACAGGCGGCGATGGAGGGATAATTTGAAAATATGAGAATATAGTTGTGGGTATGCGGGGCTGAGGGTTGAACGGATGCACAACTATAAACAACAAACTATAAACAACAAACTTCAATGTTCAACCTCAGGGTTTACGGTATACTTACGAATGAAAAGAAACAGGTATTGGTAAGTGATGAATTTATCCGGGGCAGCTATTATACCAAGTTCCCGGGTGGCGGACTCGAATTTGGCGAGGGCACAAGGGATTGCCTGAAGCGGGAATTTATGGAAGAAATGGATCTTGAGGTGAAGGTAGCATCTCATATTTACACCACCGATTTCTTCCAGATGTCGGCATTTACGCCGGATCAGCAAATTATTTCCATCTATTATTTTGTTGAGCCGTTGGCAGACATTACTGTTCCGCTAAGATCCAAACCTTTTGATTTTGACGGGCGGCAAATGAAGGTATATGAGCAAACCGGTGAAACGGAAACATTTCGCTTTATTAACTGGAATGATTTTTCTGAAGAAAGCGTAACACTGCCAATAGATAAGGTGGTGGCGGGGATGGTGAAAAGAGGTAAGTGGTAAGAGGTAAGTGATAGGGTTAGAACCATTTCTTTTTCATAAAATAAGCGCCCATAATAATAGAAACAGAGAGGGCTAATATAATGGGAATATAAAATGCGTGGGGTTGATGCTGGTAGGGAATGGGCACATTCATGCCGTAAATACTGGCTATCAGCACAGGGAACTGTAAAATGATGGTAATAGAAGTGAGCCGCTTTAATACAAAGTTTTGATTATTGGAAATAATGCTCGCAAAAGCATCTAAAGTAGCGCTGAGAATATTGGTATAGATATTGGCCATTTCAAGCGCCTGAGAAGTATCAACCACCAGGTCATCCAGCTCTTCTTTTTCCTCTTCATTCAGTCCAAGAAAGTTTGTTCTAACTAATTTCATCAGCAGCATTTCGTTGGAACGTAGTGCGGTAACAAAATATACCAGGCTTTTTTGTATGCGCATCAGATCCAGGAGTTCCTCATTTCTGTTAGAAGCATACAACTGCTGTTCCAGTATATTCCTGCGGTGATTGATTTCCTTAAGATATTCCATATAGGTTTGCGTGATCTTCTCAAAGATCTTAACCACCATCATGTTTTTTTTATCGGCGTGCCTGTTCTGAAACGTATTCAGGAATTTTTTAATAGCTCCGTTCTCAAAGGAATTTACGGTTACGATCTGGTTATGGGTGAGAATAATGCAGATAGGTATAGTAATATAAAAGGAATCGCTTTCATTGAAAGAATTATTTTCCGTAGGCGTTTTGATAACGATCAGCCTCACATTGTCTTCCAGCTCAAATCTTGAGCGCTCATCAATATCTAAGGAATCCTGTAAAAACTCAATGGGTATTTCCAGTGCTTCCGACACTTCTGCAAATTCTTCATGCTTCAGTGGTGGCAAAATATTTACCCAGGTTTCATTATCCGCCTTTTCTATTGCGGTAGTTACCCCGTTGATATTTTTGAAGTATTGAATCATTGCGGCGCAAAGGTAGGGGTATTATAATTTGAGATTTTAGATTTAAAATTTGAAATTTATACCACCAGATCATCCACCGCGCTTGTTTATTTACTATCCGGAAATTCTGTTTTATTTACTCCCGCCTGTTCAGTAGGACGAAGCAGGCATTTCCACATTCCCCACATTTGTATGCAGTCAGACGCTCCTGCGTCGCTTACCAACCGTTTTCTTCATTTTCAAATTTTCAAATTTCCCACATTTTCACATTTATTATATCCCAATCTCTCCTTTAAATACAAATTCTGCAGGACCGCAAAGCCAGATATTACTGTAATGTTTTTTTTCCGACAGGTTAAACTCCACGCTCAGCTTTCCTCCTTTGGTTTCCACGGCAATTTCATTAAAACTGTTTTCATGGTGTGCCGAAACCAATGCGGCAGCCGTTACACCGGTGCCGCAGCTTAATGTTTCGTTTTCAACCCCCCGTTCATACGTACGCACAAAAATGCTATGATCATCTAATACTTCTACAAAATTCACATTAATCCCTTCCGCTGCAAAACCATCGCTGTACCTTATTTTTCTGCCTTCTTCTATTACATCTATTTTCTGCAGGTTTTGTACAAATTGCACATAATGCGGAGAGCCCGTATTCAAAATGAAGTGATCCTTCCTGTCTGTTGTTTCCTGAACATCTTTCATCTTTAAACGAACGGTGCCCTGAACGTCTATCTCCGCTTCATGCGGGCCATCGGTGGCAATAAAATGATAGGTGGTTTTTTTTATGCCGGAATCGAACGCAAACTTTACCAGGCATCGCCCGCCATTTCCACACATGCTGCCTTCTTTTCCATCGGCGTTATAATATACCATTTCAAAGTCATAGTCTTTGTGTTTATTCAACAGCATCAGCCCGTCTGCACCTATACCAAACCGCCTGTTGCACAAAAAGTTTACCTGCGCTATAGTGAGAGAAGCATAAGCATTGTCGCGGTTGTCTAATATAATAAAATCGTTTCCCGTTCCCTGGTATTTGTAAAAATGTATATCCATCTCCTGCTTTTATGGTGCAAAGTTATTGCTTGACCGCGTTAAAAGGTTAAATAAGTTAAATGGACTCATGGTTGTTATGTTGGTGCTTTTAACACTTATATACCGGAAATAATATCAAGCGTTTTTTGAATGAGCCGGTCAATGGCCGCATTGGCGTCTTTACTGAATTGTTTGCTGATGCGGTTAGCTATAATGGCGCTAAGGCTAAGGCAATGGTGTCCCAAAAGTTTCCCCATGCCATAAATACCGGCTGTTTCCATTTCAAAATTACATATCCGGTGGGTACCAAAGCTAAAAGCAGACAATCTGTCTATAAAAGCCGGGTTGCTTAACCCCAGTCGCAGAATTCTTCCCTGCGGGCCGTAAAAACCCGGGCAGGTTACGGTAATACCCTGGTGAAACCCTTCAACGAAATGCTTGAGGAGACCTACGCTGGCACTGCTAATATAGGGCGATGCCGTATGATTATGCAACTGGATTTGGGTAATAAAAGACTGGATCAGTTGATTCTCTTCGTCATTGTTTTCATTACGATAAAAATGCAATAGGTTATCTGTCCCGATTCCGTGTGTGCTGGCAACATAATGATCAACAGGGATATCTTCCTGCAAAGACCCGGCAGTGCCAATCCGGATAACCTGCAATGTGGTAAGCGGTGATTTCACTGTTCTGGCAGCCAGATCAATATTAACCAGTGCATCCAGTTCATTCATCACAATATCAATATTGTCGGTTCCAATACCTGTTGATACAACAGAAAGCCGCTTATTGCCTATACGCCCGGTATGGGTAACAAATTCGCGGTGCTGGCACGTGTACTCTATTTCGTCAAAATGTTTGCTTACTTCTTTTACCCTGCCGGGATCGCCCACTGTTATAATAATACCGGCTAATTCTTCGGGCAGCAGATCTAAATGATAAACAGCTCCCCGCTTATTGAGAATTAGTTCAGATTCAGCAATATATTGCATGCGTAAGATAGTTGTTGTTCATAAAAATATCCTATTTTTGCAACCCGGAAAAAAAGATAAAAAGGTCCTGTGGCCGAGTGGCTAGGCAGAGCTCTGCAAAAGCTCGTACAGCGGTTCGAATCCGCTCGGGACCTCCAAAAACAATCGGCCTCAGCAATGAGGCCTTTTTTTTAAACTTAAACTTAAAAGCTGGGATATAATTTATGAATACGGTCAATCCACTCCTGGATCCCGGTATTGGTTATGTCGCTGGTACTGAAATTGGCGAGGCTAAAGCGGATGGTACGGTTTCTGGCATTTGATATAAAAATGAAATTGCCGCCGGCATAAATAGTGTACGTTTCTAAGCCGGGTGGAGAAGGCAGCTTTTTAAAATTGATAGTATTGGTCAATGCTTCAAAATCTGTCAATACACTAATGTTATTCATGATGCAAAAATAAGTGAAAAAATCAGAAGCCGGAGAAGCATTCATTACATTTTTGCTTTTCCCATTAATAATTCTTACATACGTTGTGTATTTCTTAACATAATTGTACGTAACTTTAAAGCAGTTGTTAATACAGTCAATCGTTTTCCCCGCCAGTTCAAGAACTCGTTTTTTCCTCCGGCATGTTTCCCAAAAAATAATTCCTGTATTTCATCAAGCTACCTTCTGATTGATTGGGAACAAAATCAAATGTTATGACTATACTTATTTTTTTTGTATCACTGTGGTACATGTCTTTGTTTACACAAACATTTTTTCAGCACCGTTATGCTGCGCATGCCGCGTTTAAGATGAGTAAATTCTGGGAAAGATTTTTTTTCATTTTTACTTACGTCATGCAGGGATCTTCTTATTCATGTCCGCGTTCCTATGCCGTAATGCACCGCATGCATCATGCTTATACCGACACGGAAAAGGATCCGCACTCGCCAAAATTTTCATCGAATATTTTTTCAATGATGTGGCGTACCCGGAATATTTATGTTGGGATACTTAAAGGAACCTTGCCTGTGGAATCGAGGTTTACCAAAAATCTTCCTAAATGGAATGGTTTTGATAAGTGGGCCAATTCTACTACTTCAAAAATTTTATGGATTTTGCTTTATATTAGTTTCTTTATCATTTTTGCTTCCTCGGCATGGTGGTTTTTATTGCTTCCCGTAGTAATTACGATGTGTGCTTTTCATGGTGCAATTATTAATTGGTTCGCCCATAAATACGGATATATAAATTTCAGGCTGAAAAACACTTCGCACAATTTATTTTTGGTTGATGTTTTAATGCTGGGAGAATCGTATCATAACAATCATCACAAAAATCCATCTTCCGTTAATTTTGGAAAACGCTGGCATGAAGTGGATCCTGTTTACCCGGTTATACTTTTTTTTAAATGGCTGGGTATTATCCGTTTTAATAAACCATATTATTCAAAAGGAATTATCCGCCAGGATAATAATGACCAATAATTGAAACGCTCCTTTAGGGGATGGCATCCGTTGAAGAACTTTGATGGTTAAAATAGCAGGGCATACAGAGAAACACTGAGTGAACAAAATTGGCCGGTTAAAGATCATAGTATTTACTTTATTATTTACATTTAGGTCATAAAATGCTGCTATGAGAGGCGTAATCGCTGCTTTTTGTTGTGTGTTGCTGAGTAGCGCCAAAATCTTAGCCCAGCCTGTATGTGGCTTCGACCAGTCTGATTATGCCCTCCGGCAGGCAGACCCCGCCTATAAACTCCATGTAACGTTAAATGAACAAAAGATCGAACAGCTTCTTCAGCAAAGAAAAGCCGAACGGCAATACCAGAAAAAAGAAACGGGTATTTTCACCATTCCCATTGTAGTGCATGTACTGCATGCGGGCGAACCGGTTGGTACGCCTTTTAATCCTGCCGATGAACAGATACTTGCTGCAATTGAGTATTTGAATGCTATATACAATGGCACACATGTTTCCCTAACTCCTGCGGGTACCGATGCTGCCGGTGACCTGGGCTTACGCTTTGTGTTGGCTAAAAGAGATCCTGGCTGTAATCCAACAACTGGTATTCACCGGGTTGATATGTCTTCCAATGCTGCGTATGTGGCCAATGGCGCCAGCAGTGGTAATACTAGCGAGGACATTGCTATGAAAGCCCCTATAGTATGGGACCGGTCACAATATTATAATATTTATGTAGTCAATAAAATCAATGGTCAGGATGGAACTACGGGTCAGTTTGTTGCCGGGTACGCCTATTTCCCTACTTCCAGCGTGGTAGATGGTACGGTAATGCTGGCTACGCAAATGAAGGCAGGCTCTAAAACGCTTTCGCATGAGATAGGGCATGCTTTTAATCTTTATCATCCTTTTGAAGGCTCTTCCAATATGAGCAAATGCCCCATAGGTAAAGGCGATCATGTTGACGATACAGATCCTGTTTCCTTTAATACCAGTGCTTTAGGGGTAGTTGATTTTGCCTGTCGTACGGGCAATAATACCTGTATTGATCAGCCTTATAATATCCGTACGGAAAGTAATTTCATGAATTATACCAATTGTTATACGCTTTTTACGCCCGGGCAAAGAGACCGTATGCAGGCAAGTGTATTATTAGAAGACAGAAACAGCCTTATTACATCCGCAGGTGCTGTTCCTACCTATGCAAGTCCTTCCTGCACACCTAAAATTAATTTTGAACAGCAAAGCGCCGAGCTTCCCAAAACAGCAACAACAGTAAGCGGATGCCTGAAATACCGCGACCATGTTTTTAAGCTTACCATTGGTGGCGATCCGCTGCAAAATGCCACTGCTCTGCTTGCTGTTGACCCGGCATCCACGGCGATTGAACATGGCGACTTTGATTTTCCTTCAGGGAAAAATATCGTATTCCCTGCAGGCTCAAATAGCAGCAGACCTTTTGTATTGCGGGTTTACGATAATGGCAGTTCCGCCGAAACAAAGCTTTTACGCCTGAATTTTTCTGTTAATAGCGGAGGAGGAATTGCCGAAAGGGGAAGTGCTGCCCCGGTAATGAATATCAATATTCAACCCCGGGACTATAGCCCCGTAGTTCCGGGTGGGACTGCGATCGCAACAATCGGTTCACCAACCTACCATATCAATAACGCTAAAATTTTTGATGCAACGCTTCCAAAACAAAAAACACAGATCCTTTATAAGTCGGGTGAGCTTGCAGCAGCAGGACTTTCCGCAGGAAGCCTCATTACCGGGTTACGGTTTTTTGTAGAAAAGAATACCAGCCGGGCTTTTAAGAACCTGCGCATAAAGATGGCGCAGACTACTCTTGCTCATCTCGCGGAAAATGGCAGTATCCAATTTGCCGGCAATATGACAAACGTATTATCGCTGGCATCATATGCTACGGTAAATGGCTGGAATACTTTCACGCTTGAACAGCCTTTTGGCTGGGATGGTACCAGTAACATTGCGGTAGAACTTTGTTTTGATAACGGCACGCCGGCTGCCGGGGCCGCGGATATCGTACATGCTTATAGTGATGGAAGCGATGGCGAACAAGGGAGCATGATAGAGGATGGTACCGTGAATTGCTCACAAAGCTTTGCTTTGGTGAGCTTTTACCGGAATGGTGTAAAACCTGTTGTTATGCTGGATTATACCATACAGGGTAATCCGGCGGGAAATTCAATGGGTGAATCCAAAGAAGAATATCTTGGTCCGTATAACGAGGTATACTTCTATGATAAGTTGCAGCCACAGAAAATTATGGCTAAAATTAAAAACCTGGGCGCATGGGATTATGGTTGTACAACGGTAAGTATTGACAGGGAAGGCGAAGGCGTAGCACCATTTTGGAACAACACACCGGCTCAATCCCTTGCGCGTAAAACATTTTTTGTTGCACCCCAAAATAACAACGCTTCGGGAAACTACGAAATAACCCTTTATTATACCGATGCGGAAAAAAGGGGGTATGAAACGGCAACGGGTAAAAGCTGGACCGATGTAAAAATGATCAAAACAGAAATTCCTGTTTCATCTGTTACGCCGGCAACCCCTGAAGCGGATAAGGTAAAAATAAATGCAGCGGTTGGGCATGGCCGTTTTGGTAAAGATCATACTGTGCAGGCTGTTTTTAATACGGGTTTTTCGGGGTTTTCAGTGGGTGCTTTAGATGCTGTTTTGCCTGTAAGCTGGCTTAGCTTTGAAGCTGTAAATAAGGATGGAAACGTAAAGCTCCGCTGGTCAACCGCTATGGAGTTTAATAACAGCCATTTTGAAGTGCAGGCGAGCACCGATGGAATGGGTTACACTACGGTTGGCACATTGCCTTCAAAAGGTAACAGCAATACAGCGGTAGATTATGAATATTTTCATTTGCAGCCCCGGAAGGGAAAAATGTATTACCGCATAAGGCAGGTAGACCTGGATGGAAAAAGCACTTACAGCAAAATTATAGAAGTATACATTGCAGGGAGCACCGGCCCTGAACCCTCACTATATCCTGTACCGGCAGGGAATAGTATTACGGTTCATTTTGGGAAGCCTGCTGCTAATGCCACTATTGAAATTTTAAGCAGTGATATGAAACCCGTGTATACGGGAAAAGCAGACGGCACGCTTCTAATCAAAACGATTTATACCGGCAACTGGGCCGCAGGAACGTACATAGTGAGAATAACTGCCGGGAAAAACAGTTATGTACTGAGGTTTGTTAAGCTTTAACAGGGTAGTTTATTACCACCCTGCAACTTGTAACCTGCGAATCACTTACCCCTTACTTAATATACCCCAGTATCTTCAGCATGCTTTGCGAAGATTGTTCTTTGGCGTATAGCCAGTCAACCAGTTTACCGTTCTTGTCGTATTCCACAATAACATGTTTTGGAGAGGGGATAAGGCAGTGTTTAATGCCACCGTAGCCGCTGATCTGATCCTGGTATGCGCCGGTATGAAAGAAGCCCAGATACAGGGGTTCTCCATTCACAATTTTAGGAAGAAATACTTCGTTGATATGTTCTTCAGAATCATAGTAGTCGTGACTATCGCATGTCATACCGCCAAGTACCACCCGTTGATACTCTTCTTCCCATTTGTTAATGGGAAGCAATAAAAATCTTTCGCCAATGCCCCAGGTATCGGGCAATGTGGTAATAAAAGAAGAGTCTATCATATACCAGGTTTCCCGGTCGTTCTGTACTTTTTGTCCTACTACGCTATAAATATGTGCCATGCTTTCCCCAACCGTAAAGCTGCCAAACTCTGTATAAATGTTGGGCATGGGCACTTTGGCTTTTTTACAGGCGCTTTTAATATTACGTACAATTTCATTGATCATGAACTGGTAGTCGTATTCAAACCCGAGCGAATGCTTGATAGGAAAACCGCCGCCAATATTAATGGAATCCAGCTCAGGGCATATCTTTTTTAACTGGCAATACAGGTGAATGATCTTATTGAGCTCACTCCAGTAATAAATATCATCTTTGATGCCTTTATTGAGAAAGATGTGCAGCATCTTTAACTGGAACTTGTGTTCATTTCCCTCAATCTTATCTACATAAAATTCCAGTATATCCCTTGCCCTCATGCCTAACCGGGAAGTATAGAAAGGAAAAGTAGGCTCTTCTTCAGCGGCAACACGTATGCCCAGCTTAAACGGCACTTTTACCGAACGGCGGTAAGCATCAAGCTCCTCTTTGTTATCAAGAACGGGAATTACATTTTTAAAGCCGGTATTCAGCAGCCTGGCAATACGCGAAGTATATCCTTTTTGTTTAAAGCCATTGCAGATAATATGAATGTCTTTATTGATCTTCCTTCTTTCATACAGCCGGTTAATGATCTCTATATCGTATGCATAAGAGGTTTCAAGGTGAATTTCATGCTTGAGCGCCTCTTCAACCGCAAAAGCAAAATGTGAGCTTTTGGTGCAGTAGCAATAAAAGTACTTGCCTTCATACCGGTGTTTCTTGAACGCATCTTTAAACATCTTTTTTGCCTTATCTATCTGCATGCCTATTTTGGGCAGGTAGGTAAGCTTAAGGGGTGTGCCATATTTGTCAATAAGTGCTTTCAGGTCTAATCCGTTAAAGCGAAGGTAGCCGTCTGTTACATCAAAACCTTCCTGTGGAAAATAGAAGGTTTGTTTCACCAGATCGGTGTATGATTTGTTCATTTTTTACTGTAGAAATGTTGTAAGGGTGAGCAATAAATATACAAATGTAGTTTTTTGGTGCTTTTTCCAATAAAAAACCGGTTGTGAATTTTTTTCACTACCGGTTACGTGTAATTATCTGGAAAAATTATTCAATTCATCCCTGTGTTTATCGTTATTTAACGGAAGCAATCAGCTTCTTAAAGCTTTCGGCTTCGTTCATCGCAAGGTCGGCTAAAACCTTGCGGTCAAGTTCTATCCCTTTCTGGCGCAATTTAAAGATAAACTCCGAATAGGTGAGCCCTTCTTCGCGCACAGCGGCGTTAATACGCGCTATCCATAAAGCACGGTATTCTCTTTTCTTCAGTTTCCGTCCAACATAGCTGTAGGTTAATCCTTTTTCCACTACGTTTTTGGCAACGGTTAATACATTTTTACGTTTGCCATAAAAGCCTTTGGCGGCTTTTAATATTCTTTTCCTGCGGGCCTTGGATGCAACGGCATTTACTGAACGTGGCATAATTATTAAGTTTTAAGTTGTAGTACGCTCCGGGCGTACGTAAACTGTTTTTTAAATGTTATTCTGTTAATATACGGTCTGCTGTCTCCATACAGGGAGCAACCAGCCTATTTTAAACGCAAAAGGCGTTTCACGAAATCCATATTAGACTGGTGTACCTGTCCATCAATTCTCATGGCGCGTTTGCGTTTTTTTGATTTTTTGGTAAGAATGTGACGGCGAAAAGCCTTTTGATGGGTGATCTTGCCGGTGGCGGTCACTTTAAACCTTTTCTTTGCGCTGGAATTGGTTTTAACCTTTGGCATATAAGTAAAAGTATTTATGTTATACCCGTGGGGCGGTCCCGAACAGACGGAACACTTATGGAGCCTTTGGGGCAATTTGCACTTTGTTGCTGCAAAGCAGTAAACCAAGTACACCCGTTTTTGCGGGGTGCAAAGGTATATAAAATATATGTATAGAAAAACAACTTTTTCAGATGGCTGTCAGGTGTCAGGGATCAGCCGTCAGATCAGGTGAGGTAACTACCGGGGATAGGGCGGATACTCCCTCTTTCATCTTTTTCTCTTCTCCCCCGAATTTCGGTTTTCCGGCTTCGGAATTTTAGGTTTGTGATTTATGTTGCATTACTTCGAACTTCGGATTTCCATCTTCGAATCTGGCATTTGAAATTTATTTGGTTCTTGTTATTTGTCTTTTGGTGCTTTGTATTTCTTCGGATTTAGGATTTTAGATTTCGTGCTTTATCCATAACCACAAATATTTTACCGACTTTCGCCTCAAGCCCTTAATTTTAAACCATGAGAATTGTCTTCTTTTGTCTTTCCTGTATCATAACGGTGGCAATGGTTATTGTCCTGGGTACTAACACCTTGCTACCACTTCCTTTGGGCAGCTTTTTAAGCCCCCAGCATGGTATATGGCAAAATGCAGAACCTGTGAAGCAGCATTTTAATGCCCGGCTGCACTTTTCTGAACTTAAGGGAAAATCCACGGTATATCTTGATGATCGCCTGGTGCCCCATATTGT
Source organism: Agriterribacter sp. (assembly GCF_035445465.1). Taxonomy (NCBI): domain Bacteria; kingdom Pseudomonadati; phylum Bacteroidota; class Chitinophagia; order Chitinophagales; family Chitinophagaceae; genus Agriterribacter; species Agriterribacter sp. The sequence goes on along the minus strand of NZ_DAOMQT010000005.1, from coordinate 87,348 downwards.
GGCAGATAATGATGAAGACGCCTGTTTTTTACAGGGCTACCTCCATGCCCGTTTCCGCTTATGGCAGATGGAATTTCAAACCTATGCGGCGGCAGGGCGCATCAGTGAGATCGTGGGCGATAAAGCGCTGGATTTTGATAAGGGCAGAAGAAGGCTGGGAATGGTATATGCAGCGGAAAATATGCTGAAGGAAATAGAAGTCAACCCCCTTTCCAAAGCGCAGGTAGATAGCTATACAGCGGGAGTGAACGCTTATATAACGTCATTGCCCGAAAGCCGGTTGCCGGTAGAATATAAACTATTAGGATATAAACCGGAAAAATGGAGCAACCTGAAAACCGCGCTGTTTGTAAAACAGATGGCTCAAACGCTGTCGGGCTTTTCGGATGATCTGCCTTTAACAAAAGCCAAAGCTTTTTTTGGTGATGAAGCCCTGCGTATTCTTTTTCCCCAGGTAAGCGATTCGCTTGATCCTGTAATACCTAAAGGCACGCTTTTCCCCCCTGCTTCTGTTACTCCGGTTGCACCCGCACTTACCGATTCGGTATATATTAATAACATTACGGGAAACTTGCAGGAAATAGAAAAGCCCAACCCCAACAATGGGAGTAATAACTGGGCGGTAAGCGGCGCGCGAACACGAAGTGGCGCGCCTATACTTTGCAATGATCCGCATCTAGATCTGTCGTTTCCCTCCATCTGGTACGAAATGCAGGTAACCACACCCACTATGAACGCTTACGGTGTAAGCTTTCCGGGAGCACCGGGGGTTATTATAGGCTTCAACGATAGTATCGCTTTTGGCTTTACCAATTCAGAAAGAGATGTAATGGACTATTATGCCATACAGTTTAAAGACAAAACCAAAACGCAGTACAGGTTCGGCAGCGGCTGGGAAAACAGCCGGCTGAGAATTGAAACGATTAAAGTAAAAGGCAGGCCGATAGTGTATGATACGATTGCGTATACTGTTTTCGGCCCGGTTATATACGATGAAAGTTTTCCTTCTGCTACTGAACCCGGCGCAGCGTTGGCTTTGCGCTGGAAAGCGCATGATCCTTCGAACGAATTGCTAACCTGGTATTATTTAAACCGGGCCAACAATTACGAAGATTATAAAAATGCATTGCAATATTTTACCAACCCGGCGCATAATGTTGTTTTTGCATCCAAAGCCGGCGATATCGCCATCTGGCAGCAGGGCGTTTTTCCCGCGCTGTGGAACAGGCAGGGATTGTATGTGATGCCGGGAAAAGACAGCAGCTATATGTGGCAGGAGTTTATTCCCGCAGATGAAAACCCGCATATCCTTAATCCCGAAAGAGGGTTTGTGAGCAGCGCTAACCAGCGTCCGGCCGACAGCACCTATCCTTATTTTATTCCGGGCTACTATGACCTGTACAGGGGTATTGCCATTAACAGGGAGTTGTATGCCATAGATGACGTTACCGCAGATGATATGATGAAGCTGCAAAACGATAACTACAATGTATTTGCGGAAACTGCAAGACCCTTATTGCTGAAGTATGTTAACGACAGCAGCCTGAATGAAAATGAAAGAAAATACCTTGACATCGTAAGCGGGTGGTCGTTATACAATAATATTAATGAAAGAGGCGCTACTATCTTCAAGCTGTGGTACGATAATCTTGAAAAGCAGGTATGGGATGATGAATTTGAAAAAGCCGGCGTTACAGGGCTCCGTCCTTCCGAAAAAACATTAACGGAAGCCTTGCTGCGCGATACGGCGTTTAAGTACATTGATAATATTAATACGCCTGAGCAGGAAACCATTACCGATGTAATAACCAATGCTTATAAACAGGCTGCAAAAGCTGCGGATTCGCTCAGCGCTGTCAATCAGCTTACCTGGGGCGCTAATAAAAACACATCCATTTATCATTTACTGGGTGCTGCCATGATGCCTTTTGCAAGAACAGGATTGCCGGTAGGCGGCGGATCGCATATCATTAACGCCATGCAGCACAATCATGGTCCCAGTTGGCGCATGGTCATTGAACTAACAAAAGAAACGGATGCTTATGTAATATACCCTGGCGGACAGTCGGGGAATCCCGGCAGCCTATACTACGATTCATTTGTAGATAAATGGGCGGCAGGTGAATACTATAAGGCCTGGTTTATGAAAAGAGGAGAACAGGAGGGAGACAGGCTGGTATGGAAAATGGAGTTTGGGAATGAGTGAGGGGCGCAGTGGTGAATAGTCAATAATGAATAGTCTGTCGTGAGTGACGAACATTTAGCAACTAACCGGCAAATCAACCGGGCAACCAGTTAATTAACCAATCATCTGATCAGACAGCAAACTGACTAACGCATAACAATCAACAACATGAAATTTACAGCCTCCATTATATTAACCGCATTGCTGAGTTTTGTAGCCTGCCTGTATCTTCCCTGGTGGAGCATTGCGGTGGTTTCTTTTTTAATACCCCTCATCATCATTCAAAAACCTTACATGGCTTTTATAACAGGGTTTGTTGCGCTTTTATTGCTGTGGGGCGGACTTGCCTGGTGGATCAGTACCGCCAATGATCATTTGCTTGCGCATAAAATTGCTGTGCTGGTAATAAAAGCCGATAGCCCGTTGTTGCTGATTGGCTTAACGGCTTTGATTGGCGGGTTGGTAGCTGCATTTTCGGCACTCAGCGGCTCTCTGCTTCGCCGGCTGTTCTGAGTGGTTTTGCAATTTCATTTACTTACAAAGCCTTATTTTCGTTGAGGGAATGTTGTTGCATGAAAAAATACTTGCTCCTTATTATTTTTCTTACCGGCTCTCATTTGCTTGCGCTGGCTGTTCCTGTTACGGGAACAGTAAAAGACAATAAGGGAAACCTCCTTCCATTTGCTTCCGTAATAGTTAAAGGCGGCATACTGGGTACTACCGCTAATAATGAGGGAAAGTATGTGTTGAACCTTCCTGCCGGCAGCTATATACTGCAATGTATGCATGTGGGGTATAAGATGATGGAGAAGGAGGTTACGGTGCTTCAACAACCTTTGCAAATTGATTTCACGCTTCTTTTACAGGAACTCACACTGCAGGAAATTGTAATCGGCGATGGGGTGGAAGATCCCGCCTATGAAATTATACGTCAGGCCATAAAAAAGCGATCTTTTTACAAAAACCAGGTAAATGCTTTTCAATGCCAGGTATATATCAAGGGACAGCTCAGGCTGCAGGACTATCCTGCAACGATCTTCGGACAAAAAGTTGATTTTGCCGATGGAGATACAGGGAAAAATAAAATGATCTATCTCTCCGAAACCATTGCTACCTATTCGTTTCAAAAACCCGAAAAGGAAAAGGTAGAAGTTACTTCCACCAGGGTAAGCGGCCAGGCGGAAGGTTTTGGATTCGGCAGTCCGCGATACGTTACTTTTTATGATAACAATATACAGATCAGCAATGCGCTTAATCCGCGTGGTTTTATTTCTCCCATTGCTGAAAACGCCCTGAATTTTTACCGTTATCAATTCATGGGCAGCTTTACGGAGAACGGCAGGCTGATCAATCATATAAAGGTTACGCCCAAACGAAGTTATGAGCCCCTGTTCAGCGGCTATATCAATATTGTTGAGGAGGAGTGGCGGATTCATAGCGTGGACCTGATGCTTACCAAAAGATCGCAGATGGAGCTGGCAGATACATTGCGTATTGAGCACCTCTATGTGCCCGTTTCCAAAGACGTATGGATGATTCACAGCCAGGTAGTATATCCCGCGGTTAAAATGTTTGGGTTTGATGCCAAAGGAAGTTTCGTAACCGTGTATTCGGATTATACGCTTGATCCGGAATTTGATAAAAAATTTTTCAGCAATATCATTCTCGCATACGACACCGGGTCTAATAAAAAGCCGCGTGCTTACTGGGATACCGTTCGTCCGGTGCCGCTTTTGGATGATGAACTAATGGATTACCTGAAAAAAGACAGCCTGGAGATCGTACGGCGTGACCCCCGCTACCTTGATTCTGTTGACAGGAGAAAGAACAGGTTTACTCCTGCCGGTATTTTAATTTTCGGACAAACCTTTAACCGGCAAAGCAAGAAGTCATCCTTCAGTTATCCGCCATTGATTGAAATAACGAACTTTAACACGGTGGAAGGGTTCAATATCAATTTAGGTCCAACCTATGCCAGGAATTTTACAGAAAACCGGTCTGTTTCCATTACACCCACGGTGCGTTATGGATTTACCAACCGTCACCTGAATGCCGATGTTGCCACACAATATACTTTCGGGAAATGGCGTATGAATTCGATTGCGCTTGCCGGAGGTAAAAAGGTATTCCAGATCAACAATAACAACCCGGTAAAACCGATTGTTAATTCTTACAATACCCTGCTGTTTGGAAGCAACTATTTGAAAATTTATGAGGCGGCCTTTGCCGAAATATTATATACAAGAGGAGTGGGAGAGGGCACTACCATAAAAGCGAATATCAGCTACCAGGACAGGATGCCGCTTGAAAACACCGATGACACCTATTGGGGAAAAGCTAAAAACATCACCCGCCGAACGCCCAACTACCCGGTGGAACTGGTTTCAGAGAACTTTCAGCGGCACCAGGCACTGGTAGCGGCATTTACGGTTAGCTACCGGCCCGGAACAAAATATATCCAGCTACCCGAGCGGAAAATTAACCTGGGTTCTAAGTATCCGATGTTTACCGTAAGCTTTGCCAAAGGCATTAACGGCTTACTGGGCAGCGATGTGGATTATGACCGCTGGAAATTTTCCGTAAAGGATGATATTAATGTAAAGCTGGCCGGCATGTTTGATTATAACATTTCAGTAGGCGGTTTTTTTAATAACCGCAGGCTGGAGATACCCGATTACCAGCATTTCAATGGTAACCGGATGCTGGTAGCAACGGAATACCTGAACAGTTTTCAGTTGGCTCCCTATTATGCCCGCTCAACTACCGAAAGGCTGTATGCTACCTTAAATATAGAGCATCATTTCAACGGGTTCCTCACCAATAAAATACCATTCATTAAAACGCTCAACCTGCATCTTATAGGAGGCGCCAATGCGTTTGTAGTGAACAAGAATAATTATTATTATGAGGCCTTTGGTGGTATCGAAAACATACTTAAAATCCTGAGAATTGATTATGTATGGGGTTTTGGCAACCAGGGGTTCCAAACTTCCGCGGTTCGTATCGGCTTCAGGGGAGGGTTTGGTGGAAATTAATGAACAGGTATCAGGGCAGATCATACAGGAAGGCAGGACTGTATTTTTCTTCAGTTACATTATTTATTTCGAACTTAGGTCATAACTTCATCTATTATCTTTTAAATGGATTTATAATGGTTAACGAACAGGTAAAAAAATGGGGAGAGCTGGAAGGAAAAGATGTGCTGCAGTATACGCTGGCTAATAAGAAGGGTGTAACGGTAAAAATATTGAACTACGGAGGCACCATCACCGATATCATAACGCCAGGCAAAACAGGTGAAAAAGGGAATGTTATATTGTGTTTCGATTCGCTGGAAGGTTATCTGCAAAAGAACAATCCTTTTTTTGGCTGCTTAGTTGGACGGTATGCCAACCGCATTGCCAACGCCCGTTTTTCGTTAAATGGCAAAGTATACCAGCTGGCGCCGAACAACAATGGCAATACCCTGCACGGGGGCATAAAAGGATTTGATAAAAAAGTGTGGGATGCCGTTTTTACCCCCGAAAGTGCTTCGCTTCAGCTCACATATAAGAGCCCTGATGGCGAGGAAGGTTATCCGGGCAATCTTACTGTTACTGTTGTGTATACTTTATCAGAAGAAAGTGAGCTCATCATTGATTATACAGCGGTTACGGATGCGGCCACACCCGTTAACCTTACCAATCATGCATATTTTAATTTATCGGCAGGCAGTGATGCCACTGTGCTGGATCATGAACTGATGCTGCGGTCGGGTTATTACACCACAACCAACGACAAGGTTATTCCTACGGGCGATTTGGTTCCGGTAAAAAATACCCCTTACGATTTCACTTCTCCTAAAAAGATCGGAAAGGACATTGCTGCAACGGGAAATGGTTACGACCACAACTTTGTGCTGGGTAATAATACAGGTAAGCTGCAAACCATCAGCACATTGTATCATGCCGCCAGCGGCCGGCTTATGGAAACCGCCACCACACAGCCGGGGGTGCAATTGTATACAGGCAATTATTTAGATGGCAGCCTGCAGCACACACCCGCTAATATACCATACCATAAGCACGCAGGTGTTTGCCTCGAAACCCAGCACTACCCCGATTCGCCCAACCAGCCTGCATTCCCCGACAGTATTTTGCGCCCGGGTGAAAAATATCACCAGATAACCGTATATAAATTCTCGGTTAAGTAAGTTTGGATCATGCCGGTGAACAGGAATATTAGTTTACGGAATTTCAGCTAAATTTGCAGCCATAAAATAAGCGAATCAATAAGTAAAACCCATGATTTTACCCATTATAGCATATGGCGCCCCGGTGCTGAGAACAGTGTGTAAGGATATAACGCCGGACTATCCCAAATTAGGTAAGCTGATTGAGGATATGTGGGAAACCATGTATGCATCCAGCGGGGTAGGCCTGGCAGCACCCCAGGTTAACCGCGATATCCGCCTTTTTATTATAGACAGTACCCAGGTGTTTGCGGGTATGGATGATGGAGAGCGTAATAAATATCCGGATACGCCCGGAATTAAGCAGGTTTTTATTAATGCCCATATTAAGGAACTGGATGGTAAGGAATGGGCATATAACGAAGGCTGCCTCAGCATTCCCAAAATACGGGAAGATATTTACCGCAATGAGGAAGTAACCATCGCGTATGTGGATGAACAATTTGAGCCCCGCACTGCAACATTTAACGGAATAACAGCTAGGGTCATCCTTCATGAATACGATCATATTGAAGGTAAATTATTCATTGATTACCTGAAACCTTTTAAGCGCAGGTTAATGAAAGGTAAGCTCGACGATATTTCGAAAGGAAAAGTGAATGTTGATTACAAAATGTCTTTTGCAAAGTAAATACCGGCATATAACGCAACTCCTGCTGTTGTTTTTTTTACTTCCCGTGTTGCTCCCTGCCCAGCAGAACGATACCGTGACGGTGGATAAAAAAGTGATTACACTGTCGGAGATCATCATCCGTAATAATATAGACATACCTTCCTTTATTGAAAGAGTAAAAAACGATACTACTTTTTACAAGGCTTTCCGCAACCTGCGTATACTGAACTTCACTTCGCTGAATGACATCCGCATGTTTGATAAAAAAGGAAAGGTGAAAGCCGCCTTATACAGCAAAACTACGCAATGGGCCGATAAGGGCTGCCGTCATACCAGCATTGTACAGGAAGAAGTTACAGGGGATATGTATGGCAGCAACCAACAGTATAATTATTACACGCCTGAATTATATGCCAGTCTTTTCTTTGCCCCCGATACCATTTGCGGTGAAACCAATATAGTAAAAGGAACGGAGCTGAACCTGAAGGGTAAATCGGGCATGGCTAAACGTAAGGAACAATTAAAAATGCTTTTTTTTAACCCCGGCAAAGCCATACCCGGACTGCCGTTTATTGGCAGCAAAACGGCCATTTTTGAAGAAGATATGGCGCCCCTCTACGATTATCATCTCGATCTGCAGGAACACCTTGGCGAGCTGTGCTATTTGTTTGTTATAAAAGCCAGAGCGGGATTAAAAGGAGCAAAAAAAGACCGGGTAGTGATTGATGAAATGACCACCTGGTTTAGTGTAAATACATTTGAGGTGCTGGCCAGGAATTATGCTATGAGCTATAAAGCGGGTGTATACGATTTTGAGGTGCAGCTGCAGGTGGAGATGACAAAAGCGAATGGTTACCTGGTTCCGAAGTTATTGCGCTACACGGGCAACTGGGATGTGATCTTTAAAAAAAGAGAAGATGGGGTTTTTACAGCAACACTTTTCGATTTTGAGAGAAGGGAATAGTGAGAAGTGAATGGTGAATGGGTAGTCTCACGGTTATCATTTATCGTTTCACCAGGTGGAACATGAATGGTGAGAAAAGAAACGAGAGAAGTGAAAGACACTTACTCCTTATACCCTATTCCTTACCCCTTTGATACGGCATATTATGATTAACTTAACACTACTTTTTCACTTTTTAATCGTAACAATGTGTTTGCAGTAACCATACTTGGCAATAACTCGGCGCTTCCAATGCACGACAGGCATCCCACTGCCCAGGTGGTTTATTATGATGAGCATCTGTTTTTAGTGGATTGCGGCGAAGGCACGCAAATACAAATGAACCGCTATAAGATCCGCCGTAACCGTATCCGCTATATATTCATTTCCCATTTACACGGCGATCATTATTTTGGATTACCCGGTTTGCTCACCAGTTATGGGTTAAACGGACGTACGGAAGACCTGTGGATATTTTCACCGCCGCTGCTCAGGGAAATCATTGATATACAACTGCAAGCCGCCGATACGGTTTTACCTTACTCTTTACACTTTGTTGTCATCGAAAAGGAAGGTATCTTGGTTGATGAAAAGAAGATAACGGTAAGCTGCTTTGCGGTAAATCATCGTATACCCTGCTGGGGTTTTATGTTTAAGGAAAAGAACAAACCCTTAAAGCTGGATAGCGAAAAACTGAGGAAGTATGCCATCCCTTCTTCCTTTTACCAGCGGCTTAAGGCAGGGGAAGATTATATTACTAAAGATGGGATGGTTATAAAAAAAGAGTGGCTCACCCTGCCGGTACCGCCTGTGGAAAGTTATGCCTATTGCGCGGATACGGTTTATGATGAAAGCATTGCTGAAAAATGTAAGGCCGTTGATCTTTTATATCATGAAGCCACTTACTTAGATGATCAAAAAGAAAAAGCCGCCGGCCGTATGCACTCCACCAGTGTTCAGGCTGCGGCTATTGCTTTAAAAGCCAATGCCGGCAAGCTGCTGATCGGGCATTTCAGCAGCCGCTATGAAACCTTGGATGATTTTGTTACGGAAGCCCGGGCTGTGTTTCCCAATACAGACTTAGCCATAGAAGGAGCAACGTATATCATACATAAATAAGGCTAAGGGTTAAAGGCATTGAATAACCTTCAATTTAAAAATTTAATTTCAGGCAATTTTTTAGTTGGCATGATTTTCTTTTGAGTCTTAATATTATTTATTCTTAAAACCAACACTTGTATGGAAAAAACACTTTTTCGTTTGCTTAAGGGTACTATGTTTGTTGCTATGGCCGGCATCTGGCTTTTTTCGTGTAAACCTAAAATAAGCGACCAGGACATAGAAGCCAAAATTCAATCCAATACCGCTTTATCACATCTTGTGGCTACCGTACAGGATGGCGTAGTTACGCTTAGCGGGGAAGCTAAAGACCAGGCCGATCAAATGGACAGTGAAGCTGCCGTTAAAAGTATAGAAGGCGTGAAGCAGGTTATCAACAATACCACCATCGCTCCGCCTCCTCCGCCCGCTCCTGTTGAAATTGCGGCAGATGATCCTTTAACGAAAGGTATTGCAGATGCGCTTAAGGATTTCCCCACGGTTAAAGCCACCGCTGCTGATGGCATCATTACCGTTACCGGCGAAACCACGGCGGCTAACTGGAGGAAAATTAAAATGACACTGGATGGCTTAAAGCCTAAGAAAGTAGACGCCACCGCGTTAAAAATTAACTAATCTAAAAAACTAAACATATATGGCACTACAGGATAAATACAAACAGTTAGTAGATACGGCTACCGGTTCGGGTGTGGCCAATTTGCAGGTAAGAGAGCAGGATGGCGTATTATATATTGATGGTGAAGCGCCATCGGGCAGTGTAAAGGATCAATTGTGGGATATATACGGGAAAATTGACCCCAATTTTTTATCGGGAGATGTGGTAATGAATGTAAATGTAGCAACTGCCGTGGCAGGCGCTAAGGCTAAAGTAACTACCGAAACGTCTAATCTGAATATCCGTAAAGGTCCCGGTACCGATCAGCCCATTGTTGGCAAAGCGGCGCACAATGAGCTGGTAACGCTGGTGAGTAAGGCAAACGACCAGTGGTGGCTGATTAGAACCGATGACGGGGAAGAAGGCTATGCCTATGCCCGGTATTTAACGCCGGAAGAATAGGAGTATAGTATATTTTCTGTATTAAGATATAAGGGGGTACTGTTTGGTATTCCCTTTTTTCGTTCTGCAAGTCCAGATACAGTATAACCCCTTTTGTTCTATCTCCTTCGGATTTCGAATTTTAGTAACAGGCAGTATGCGGAAAATTTCTATAGTAGGCCTGCAGAACTCTTGGCGGAAAATGGTTAACTTTGAACAAACCATTAATGTTAATATATGGGAGCGTTGCCTGCTGACAAAGAAATAAAGGAATACTGGCCTAAACTTAGTCCCGGGCAGAAAGAAGTTGTATTACAGGTAGTAAAAAGTTACATTATTACTGAAGTGCCTGTAGTTCCTGAAATCGGAACAACTTTTTCAAACTACAACAACGAACTTAAGGAAGCTGAACAGGCTATTTTGGAAGGCGAGTTTTATACCCACGATCAAATGCAGGAAAGGATTGCAGGATGGAAAAAGAAACATTCCAAATAATTTGAGGTAAGAATGCTGAAAAACAATTATCCGGTATTTTCGAATATATCCTAAAAGATTCCTTTCAGCAGGCGGAGAAGGTGGTAGATGCCATCGTAGCCCGGGTAAATGCTACCGCTAAGAACCCTGAAAAGTTCCCACCAGATAAGTACAAACGGCAGAATGACGGTTCTTACCGGGCTTTTACGAGGTTTCATTATCGTGTTTCCTATCGTGTTAGTAAAAACACAATATTAGTATTGCGGATACGACATACAAGCAGGAAAGTGAAGCCATATTAAGGTGCACAGCCCTGATGAAGATCCCCTTGTGCCATTTTAATCACCAATTGAAGAAGCCTTGATCCGCTGCTGTCTGGTCTTATAGAAAAAGGTTATTTTGATCCATAGTCTGGCTCTGAAAACTCCGTTCGACATAAGGGGAGTGAAGACATCATGAGCCGGAATTGCTAAAGATTTAAATTTAAACCGGATAAATCCTGATTATCTGGCTATAATTTAAGAAATTTGCGGTTCTCTTTTAAACTCGTAAAAAATGAGCAGTAAACCGGCAACATTATTTGATAAAGTGTGGGATTCCCATGTGGTAAGAAAAATTGAGGATGGACCCGATGTGTTTTTTATTGACCGTCATTTTATTCATGAAGTAACCAGCCCGGTGGCCTTTTTGGGTTTGGAGCAAAGAGGGTTAACGGTAATGTTCCCCGGTAAAACATTCGCTACCGCCGATCATAACACGCCTACCATTAACCAGCACCTGCCCGTGCAGGATCCGCTTTCGGCCAACCAGTTAAAAGCGCTGGAAACCAATTCCGGCAAATACGGCATTTCGCATTGGGGACTCGGTAATCCCAAAAATGGTATAGTGCATGTGGTGGGTCCTGAAAACGGTATTACCCAGCCGGGCATGACCGTTGTTTGCGGCGATTCGCATACTTCCACCCATGGCGCTTTTGGCGCTATTGCTTTCGGCATCGGTACCTCCGAAGTAGAAATGGTGCTGTCTTCCCAATGTATTATGCAGCCTAAGCCAAAGAAAATGCGTATCAGCGTTAACGGCAGGCTGGGGAAGGCCGTTACGCCCAAAGATGTAGTGCTCTATATTATTTCAAAGCTAACGGCCGCAGGCGCTACCGGTTATTTTGTTGAATATGCCGGGGACGTTTTTGAACAAATGAGCATGGAAGGCCGGATGACGGTATGCAACATGAGTATTGAAATGGGGGCAAGAGGCGGAATAATAGCGCCGGACGAAACAACATTCGCCTATATTAAAGGAAAAGATAAGGCGCCTAAAGGGGAAGCCTGGGATACGGCCCTGGCTTACTGGAAAACGTTGAAAACGGATGATGACGCCAGCTTCGACAGGGAATATCATTTTGATGCTTCAGATATAGAGCCTATGATCACTTTTGGCACTAACCCGGGTATGGGCATGGGTATCAGCAACCGCATTCCCGTATCGGAAGAAGCTGGAAGCGGAAAATCGAGCTATGAAAAATCGCTCGATTATATGGGATTCCGGGAAGAAGAATCTATGCTCGGTAAAAAGGTAGATTATGTTTTTATAGGCAGTTGCACCAATGGCCGTATCGAAGACTTTCGCGCATTTGCTTCCATTATAAAAGGCCGGAAAAAAGCGGATCATGTTACCGCATGGATCGTTCCGGGCTCACACGTAGTAGAGCAGCAGATAAAAGAAGAAGGCATTCTGGATCTTTTATTAGATGCGGGATTTCAGCTGCGCCAGCCCGGTTGTTCGGCATGCCTGGCAATGAACGATGATAAAATTCCTGCCGGTAAATACGCAGTAAGCACCAGCAACCGGAACTTTGAAGGCAGGCAGGGCCCCGGCGCCAGAACAATGCTGGCCAGTCCGTTGGTAGCAGCAGCGGCAGCAGTTACGGGGGTGGTTACAGACCCAAGAGAATTGATTGCTGAGGAGAAGGTGTGAGGTATAAGGCATGAGGTATAGGGTATAAGGTATAAGGCTACAAACAAAAAACTACAAACTACAAAACTCCGAAATGGCTTACGATAAATTTACAGTACTTAAAAGCACCGCGGTGCCTATGCCTATTGAAAATGTAGACACCGACCAGATCATCCCCGCCCGCTTTTTAAAGGCAACGGAAAGAAAAGGATTTGGCGATAATCTTTTCCGCGACTGGCGGTACAACAACGATAATACCCCTAAAAAAGATTTTGTGCTGAATAACCCGTTGTATACCGGCAAAATCCTGGTTGGCGGTAAAAACTTTGGTAGCGGCAGCAGCCGTGAGCATGCTGCATGGGCCATTTACGATTATGGTTTTCGTTGTGTGGTGTCGAGCTTTTTTGCAGACATCTTTAAAAACAATTCCATCAACGTGGGCATCCTCCCGGTTCAGGTAAGTGAAATATTTTTAGATAAGATATTCACTGCTATTGAAGCCAACCCCAAAAATGAAATAGAAATAAACCTTCCCGAACAAACCATCACCATCCTTTCCACCGGGGAATCGGAATCGTTTGACATTAACGGGTATAAGAAAAATAACCTCATGAATGGTTATGATGATATTGATTACCTCCAGGCAATGAAAGCAGATATCCGTTCATTTGCAGCCACAAGTTTATACTAAAAGTTTACCTGAAAATGCCGGCAGCCCAACGCTATATTGAAATAATGGATACCACGCTCAGGGATGGAGAACAAACCAGCGGCGTATCTTTTTCCGCTTCAGAAAAATTAACGATCGCCAAACTTTTGTTGTCGGAAGTAAAGGCAGACCGGATTGAGGTAGCTTCGGCCCGCGTGTCGGAAGGGGAATTTGATGCGGTAAAAAGAATTACCAAATGGGCGAAAGCCAACGGGTATCTGAACAGGGTAGAAGTACTCACTTTTGTTGACGGAGACGTATCCGTGCAATGGATGCAGAAAGCCGGGGCAAAAGTAATGAACCTGCTTACCAAAGGCTCATTAAATCATTTAACGCACCAGCTGAAGAAAAAACCGGAACAGCATTTCGCCGATGTTGCCGCCGTTATCGCTCTTGCCGCGAAAAAAGGTATAGCGTGTAATGTATATCTTGAAGACTGGAGCAATGGCATGCGTTATTCAAAAGAGTATGTTTTTCAATATCTTGATTTCCTGCAGCACCAGCCTGTTAAAAGAATAATGTTGCCCGATACACTGGGCGTTCTGATCCCTTCGGAAACGTATCAGTATGTATCCGAAATCGTTGCGCGGTATCCCGGCATCCATTTTGATTTTCATGCGCATAACGATTACGACCTGGGAACGGCAAATGTGCTGGAAGCGGTGAGGGCAGGCGCTCATGGCATTCATCTTACTATAAACGGTATGGGTGAAAGGGCAGGTAATGCACCCCTGGCCAGTGCTATAGCCGTTTTGAACGATTTTATGCCGAAAGTAAAAACTGCGGTCGCTGAAAAATCACTTTATACGGTGAGTAAGCTGGTTGAAACATTTTCAGGATTTCGCATTCCTGCAAATAAGCCGGTAGTGGGAGAAAACGTATTTACCCAAACGGCAGGCATTCATGCAGACGGCGATAAAAAAAATAAGCTATACTGCAGCGACCTGATGCCGGAACGCTTTGGCCGCCAGCGAAAATATGCGCTGGGCAAAACCAGCGGCAAAGCCAATATTGAAAACAATTTGCAGCAGTTGGGCATACACCTGTCTGATACCGATTTAAAAAAAGTAACGCAACGGATCATAGAACTGGGCGACAGGAAAGTAGATGTTACGCAATCAGATCTTCCTTATATTATTTCGGATATATTAAACAGTGATGTTACGGAAGAAACAGTGAAAATTGAGAACTATGTATTAACACATTCCAAAGGCCTCAATCCGTCTGTAACAATAAAGGTTATGATAGCAGGCGAATTGTTTGAAGAGCATGCGCAGGGCGACGGGCAATATGACGCGTTTATGAATGCGCTCAAGAAAGTATATAAGCAAAAAAAGCTGGAGCTGCCGCTTTTAACCGATTATGCGGTTCGCATACCACCCGGCGGCAGAAGCGATGCGTTGTGTGAAACGATCATAACATGGCAGTACAATAATAAGGAATTCAAAACGCGCGGGCTCGACAGTGATCAAACCGTGTCGGCAATTAAAGCCACGCAAAAGATGTTGAATAGCATTGATGGATAAATAAAACAAAATGGCAACCAAAAAAATCTTAATTGTTCCCGGCGATGGGATAGGACAGGAAGTAACAGCAGTTGGTAAAAAAGTATTAGATAAAATTGCAGCTCAATTTGGCCACAGTTTTTCCTATGATGAAGCATTGATTGGTCATGTGGCCATTGAAGCTACGGGAGATCCGCTACCCGCTGAATCGCTGGAAAAAATGAAGCAGTCGGACGCTGTGTTGTTTGGCGCTGTAGGTCATCCCAAATATGATAATGATCCATCGGCTAAAGTAAGACCGGAACAGGGCTTGCTGAAAATGCGCAAGGAGCTGGGTTTGTATGCTAATATCCGTCCTATTAAATTATTTGACGAATTGCTGGGCGCTTCCAGCATTAAGCCCGAAATATTGAAAGGCGCCGATATTATGTTTTTCCGGGAGCTAACCGGCGATATTTATTTTGGCGAAAAAGGAAGAAAGAACAATGGCGATACAGCTTATGATGTGGCGGAATACAGTCGCTATGAAGTAGAGCGCATTGCCCGTAAGGCATTTGAATCGGCCGGAACAAGAAGAAAAAAATTATGCTCGGTTGATAAAGCCAATGTAATTGAAACCTCCCGTTTATGGAGAGAAGTAGTGCAAAAGGTAGCATTGGAATACCCGGATATTGAAGTGGAGCACCAGTTTGTAGATGCTACTGCCATGCTGCTCATAAAAGATCCCCGCCGCTTTGATGTTGTGGTTACGGCCAATTTGTTCGGCGATATACTCACCGATGAAGCTTCGCAGATAGCCGGTTCCATGGGTATGCTGGCTTCGGCTTCTATTGGTGATGGCACAGGGGTGTACGAACCCATCCATGGTTCCGCGCATGATATTACCGGCAAAGGCATTGCCAACCCGCTGGCTTCCGTTTTATCGGCTGCTTTATTATTGGATATTTCTTTTGGAATGAAAGCCGAATCCGATGCGGTTATCAATGCCGTTGATCAAGTACTTAAGTCGGGTTTTCGTACCAGGGATATTGCCGATGCGCAAACACCGGCTGATAAAATTTTAGGCACCACCGCAATGGGGGAAGAGGTGTTAGGATATTTGGGTTAAGAAAAATGTTGTGAAGTGAACGGTGAATGGTGAATAGTTTATCGTTTCACGGGCTGAGGGGTGACACGTGAGAGGTGAGATGTGAGAACAGGAACGTGAGAGTTGAATGGGAGTTTTCGTATCTGGTTTGCATTTTTATTAACAAAAGCCCCTCCGTAGAAACGAAAGGGCGTTAGTGATTGCTTGCTTTATGACTCCGCAGTTACGGGTGGAATCGAACCACCGTAAAAGGACTTGCCCGCCTTTGCCTGTCCGCTCGGCCACGTAACTCATATGTTGTGCCTGTCAAAACCGCTTATGCCTTATTGTGCCTTAAGCAATACTACCATTTCATGGATTCCTTTCTCCATGGTTAATTTTTTTTCAGTGAAATCCTTATGCTCTATTGTACATTGCACAGGTAAGCGCTGCCAGGTCTTCAAAATAAAGCTGCCATCCCTGCCGCTTATCGTTTCTTCTTCACCACTTACAATGCAGATATAGGCTCCGTTAACCGGGTTACCCGTTCCCTCTTCCACCAGTTTGCCAGCTATAATTACCGGGTCTGTATGAAGCGCTCCCGGAGTAATTAATAATAGTAATATGCAGGCCAACCAATACGGGCTAAAGAAATATTTCATAACGGGAAGATGAGGAAGAAAAAATGATAGAGAAAAATGCGCATCGTCAGCTACTTAACATCGCGCCATGGAGTTAGTGATAAGATGCGAAAAACTGTTCATCATGAAGCAAATATAGCGTTGATTTATTAGTCTACAAAATTTATAGACTAATAATTTTCATTTTTTCTACTCAGGCACAGCCTTAAAAAAATAATGTAAAATTGTTGATAATATTTACCTGATTATCACGTTTTTGGAAGAATAGGATGTTACTTTGCCTGTTCATTTTTAGACACTTATAAACATTAATTGTGTTATGCGTCATGTTTTGGTTAAAGCTGTGGAAAACATTGCTGTGAAAGGATGCGGTTCTGCTTTTCATTATTTTCAACGGGTTGCGTTTTTGGTGTGTTTATTTGCTTTTGTGTTGCTTTCCGCCGGTTGCGGGCAAAGTTTTTCAGAAACGGATCAGGCAAAAGATAGCAGTGTAATGGAGCTCCGGGAAGATGTATCGCTGAAACAGGATGCACCCGCACCGATTGATACTGCATTGTATAATCAGAAAAATATACAGTTGGCCAATGGCGACAGTTCCGGCTTGTGGCCGGTAAATGCGCCTTATCCGCTTCCGGGTGCTATTTTTCCTTTTAAGAGAGTAGTTTCCTATTATGGCAACCTGTATTCGAAGCGGATGGGGATCTTAGGCGAATTGCCGCCTGCTGAAATGTTAGCCAGGCTAAGGGAAGAAGTGGATAAGTGGGAAGCTGCAGACACCACCACTAAAGTTTTACCGGCTTTGCATTATATAGCGGTAACCGCTCAGGAAAGCCCTGGAAAAGGTGGAAAATACAGGCTGCGCATGCCTTTTCACCAGGTGGATTCTGTTTTGAGCATGGCCGCGCAAATTGATGCCATTACTTTCCTGGATGTGCAGGTGGGATTAAGCACTTTGCAGGAGGAGATCCCGCAATTAGAAAAGTATTTAATAATGCCCAATGTACATTTGGGTATAGATCCCGAATTTTCAATGAAGGGCGGGCAACGGCCCGGCACGGTTATCGGTACTTTTAATGCAGATGATATCAACTATGTTACGGGCTACCTGGCCAACCTGGTTAAACAACATAACCTTCCTCCTAAAATATTAGTAATACACCGCTTCACGCAGGGAATGGTAACCAATCATAAGCAAATCAAAACGCGCCCCGAAGTTCAGATCGTAATGGATATGGATGGCTGGGGACTGCAGGCGCGCAAAATCAATACCTACAGACAATACATTTATAAAGAACCTGTGCATTATGCAGGATTCAAAATTTTTTACAAAAACGACTTCAGGGAACCCAACAGCCGTACTATGACGCCCGAAGAAGTGCTGCAGTTAAAGCCGCGGCCGATATATATTCAGTATCAGTAGTAAGTGGTAAGTAGTATGTGGTAAGTGTTCACCCGGCAGGCTATAAAATAATAACAATGTTTTGCCATCATTGCGGCTGCAGGCAGGCGCTTAATGCTTAATTTTACGCCTTAATTAAAAATATTGTAAATGCGAAAGCTACTTATTGTATTGAGTTTTGCCTTTATACTGGCATCCTGCGCTGATAAAGGCAAATCCTCCGCCGGAGGAAAAACAGCGGGTGACACTACGTTCCTCTT
This sequence comes from Agriterribacter sp., assembly GCF_035445465.1. Classification (NCBI taxonomy): domain Bacteria; kingdom Pseudomonadati; phylum Bacteroidota; class Chitinophagia; order Chitinophagales; family Chitinophagaceae; genus Agriterribacter; species Agriterribacter sp. The sequence continues at coordinate 69,214 of NZ_DAOMQT010000005.1, read as the reverse complement.
AACCGGTAATATTAATGGACTGGATAATGGATGGGCTTATTTGTATCATCCGGAAAAGGAACAGCAAATACCCGATTCTGCTGAAATTGTGAATGGTAGCTTTACATTTAAAGGAACGGCGGTTCAGCCTGAATTCGTGCTTTTGGGTTATGACCAGCACGGGCAAAAAAGGTTTCCGCTGGGATTCTTCCTGGAAGGAGGAAAAATAAACATTAAAGGAACCTTAGATTCATTGTATAAAGCGGAGATCACAGGTTCTGCCGCGCAGGAAGAGCTTAAGAAATTTAATGCATTGCGTAAGCCTATAGAAGAGAAACAGAAACAATTATATGAAGCGTACCAGGTAGCTTCTATGTCGGGCGATGGACAGAAAGCAGGTGAAATTCAGCGGCAATATGAAGCGCTGGAAGGTGAAAATAAAGCGCTGGTAGCAAAGTTCGTTAAAGAGAATCCCGCTTCTTATGTTTCCGCTTTTCAACTGGCGCAAACTTTTGGCTACGATGCGGTGCCTGAAGACCTGGAGCCATTGTATAATGGATTGGATGAAGAGATTAAATCCTCTCATTTTGGGCAGGCTGTTAAGAAAAGCTTAGATGCCGCAAAAGCCACAGCTATCGGAAGCGAGGCGCCGGATTTTATATTGAACGATATTAACGGTAAGCCCGTTTCATTAGCCGCCTATAAAGGAAAGTATATCCTTTTAGATTTTTGGGCAAGCTGGTGCGGGCCATGCCGCCAGGAAAACCCGGCCGTGGTGAAAGCATATAATACTTATAAATCAAAAGGGTTCGACATCCTGGGCGTTTCTTTAGATGAGAAAAAAGACAAATGGGAGCAGGCTATTAAGCAGGACAATCTTACCTGGACGCATGTGTCGGATCTTAAAGGATGGGAGAGTGATGTGGCCGCTTTATATGAGGTTAGAGCCATACCCATGAATTATTTATTAGATAAGGAAGGAAAGATCATTGCCAAAAGCCTGAGAGGGGAAGACCTGATCAAAAAGCTGGGTGAAATATTGAATTAATATCCCGGTACATTAAACAGGGAAAGGGTCAGGGATGAAAAATACATCGCTGACCTTTTTTATTTTGTTGCACCATTATGAATGATTGAGTATTTGGGCCAAAGTTCTACCACCAAGATTGTATGCCATTAATCTAAGTAAAAATCCTTTCTTCTTTCCCCCCGGTTAGATTTCGAAGAAGGAAAGGGGCATTTGTCGGTGCTTTTTCATAAACCAATTTTTGAGAGTTCTTGACGGTTAAGCGTACAATCTTTTAAAAGAACAAACTAAAAGCAGCGATATCTTTAACCTTTAAAAAAATTGTCACCGATGATGGTGGTTTGGTTGGTGTATTGTTTTTTGGCGATCAGTTTTTAGATATAGGTGGTTTTTGGAGGGATGTTACAACCCGCGGTCAAACTTATAGGTTTTGAAAACTCCAGAGGTTGCACGAACCGAGCCGAGAGCCGGCAGCTGATAGCAAGCGAATGCATTGGGGGTCCTCAACGCAAAATAGCGCATTCATAAAAAGCGTCTCAAAATCGGGACGCTTTTTATGAATGCGTGCTTATATCATTTGTTTAATAATTCGGGTTCTGCTCTAATGCCTTATTGGTTTCCAATTCCGATTGGGGAATGGGCCACACATTATCCCTGTCTTTTTTAAAGGTTCTGGTTTCTATTACACGCATCAGGTTCGCATTCGTTACATTTTCATAATGAGGAAGCCCATTGTCATCTACTCTTGGCGCATTGGAAAGTAAACGATCGCGTATCCTTCCAAGCAAAGGGCCATTCATCACAGTTTCTGCTATTTCCCAGCGGCGGATGTCAAACCATCGCACTCCTTCACCTGCCAGTTCAGACCTTCTTTCCCTGCGAACAATAAAACGCATTTCGGCCTGTGTTTTACCGGCTGTAATGGGTGGCATATTAACGGAAGGTCTTTGGCGAATCAGGTTGATGGCATCGTACACCGATTGATCAATCTGGTTTAATTCCACTTTGGCCTCAGCATAATTCAGTAATATTTCTGCATAGCGGAATACAATCACGTTGATGTCGGGTTGATCAATGTTGTTCAAATCTTCGGGTGAAGCATATTTGCGCCATAGGTAACCGGTAAAAGTGGCAAGGGGATTTATAGCATCTGCATTCGCCACACGTTGGGGCACCGATCCGTTATAATCCCATGTTAACAAACTGTCTGGGTGCGTTTCAAATACGTAGCCGATGAACCTGGTTTGCGGCAGCACTATCGAAAAGTTTAAACGGGGATCCCTGTTGTCCCATGGCTTGGTGGGATCATACAACGGCGACTTGTCGATCGTTAATCCATCCGTACATTCATAAGAATCTACCACCACCTGGGCCGGAACTTTACTGGAGAAGCCGTTAGCTGTCCTGGAATAAAAGCGCCGTGAAATACCATGAGTACCCATGCTCCTCAGGTACTGAATAGCGAATATGATTTCAGGGGAGGTCATACCTGAATAAGTAAACACTTCGCCATAATTGCCGTGCAACTCGTTTGAACCAAGTTGCATCAGGTCGCTGGCTGCTTTTGCAGCAGCATCCCATTTTTTATTAAACAGCGCTGCCCTTGATTTAAGTGCCAAAGAGGCGCCTCTTGTGACCCTGCCCATTTGACCGGCAACAACTGGAAGTGCAGAAGCAATCGCATCCATTTCAGAAATAATAAAATTCACTACTTCTTCTTTGGTATTACGGGCCACTTGTGATTCAGCCAGCGAAACCGTCTTGGTTAATAATGGAACGCCACCAAACACTTCATTTAAATAGAAATAATAGTAGGCACGGAGAAAACGTACCTCACCCAACACCCTGTTAAGTTTATCCGCTGCCACCACGCCATTTAACCGATCGGCATTAGACAGAATAAAATTGCAACGGCTAACACCCACATATAAAGCATCCCAGACCGTTTTGGCATACCCATTATCAGAGGTGGCTATTCCCTTTCCGATAATTTGCAACTGGTTGGGGTTTCTTTCCCAGCCATTATCTGAAACATATTCCAGCGTTAAGATAAAAGGCACCGCATCTTCTCCTATAAATTGCAATGGTTGGTAACTACCGGTAACGGCCATGTCCAACTCTGCTTCATTGGATAAAAATGTTGCCGTAGAGGGGCTATCGAGTGGAAAACGCTCCAAATATTTCTTGCTGCATGAACTTGCTGTTATTACACCAAGGAAAATAATTATAAATTTTACCTGTTTCATCGTCTTCATGTTTTGATGGGTTAGAAATTAATATTTAAACCTGCGGTAATCACTTTCATTTGCGGATACCAGCCAGCGGATCCATATTCAGTTGTTACAGGCGCTTCTACATCATAACCATCCCAGTATTTATCAAAGGTGATGAGGTTTTGCGCGCTAACAAACAGGCGCACTTGCTGTATTTTCTTAAACCCAACGTTTTTGAAAGAATAACCCAGCTGAATGTTTTTCACCCGCATATAGGCCGCATTTTTAACCCAGAAAGATGAGTTTTGGATGTTATTAATTTCACTGTAGGCCAGGCGTGGAAACGCAGCATCCTTGTGTGTGGGAGTCCAGCGGTCTTTGTGGATCTCAAGCGCGGTACCACCTTGCCAGAAAGGCATGATTCCACGGCCACCCATATAACCATCAGCTTTGCCTACCCCTTGTAAGAACAATGAAAAGTCGAATCCTTTATACCCCAGATCAACATGGGCGCTGTAGCTATAGCGGGGAATAGTGGAACCAATTGTTTTTTGATCGGAACTGTTGATGACCTTGTCACCATTTAAATCTTTGTATTTAATATCGCCGGCAGCAACTTTTCCAAATTGAGTAGCGTTCTCTGATACATCGGAAGCATCTGTAAAATAGCCAATTGCTTCGTAACCATAAATAGCTCCAATAGGACTCCCTTCAAAATTCACCAGAAGCCCGGTAGTTCTGCTACCCCTCATATCTAATATTTTATTTTTAACATCAGACAATGCCAGGGTAACACCGTAAGTAAACGCACCCGCGCGGTTGCGATAATTTACAGATACATCCCATCCCCTGTTTTCCACTACGCCTGCATTTTGATAAGGAGCAGATAGGCCCAGCATACCAGGGATAGGCAATTGCAATAAGATACCTGTTGTTTTGCGGTAATAATAATCTGCTGTGATCGTTAATTTAGACCAGAGATTAAGATCTAAACCGATATTACTAACAGTTGAAGTTTCCCATTGAATATCTTTGTTGGCCATATTGCTAATTGCAGCGCCACCAAAAACTGTCTTGTCAAAAGGATAATTGCTGCTACCAACGCTTACTGACGATACATATGGATACAAGCCTATGTTCTGGTTGCCCAATTGGCCCCAGGAACCACGTAATTTCAAGTCTTTTATCGCAGAAGACGGGTTATCCATAAACGCTTCTTTACTTATTCTCCAACCCGCAGACACGGAGGGAAAGAAGGCATATTTATTTCCGGCAGCAAACCTCGATGAGCCATCATAACGGGCGTTTGCTTCAAACAGGTATTTTTCTTTGTAGTTATAATTCAGGCGACCAAAAGCCGAACGCAGAGCCCATGACGTTGCTGAACCTGCGTTAGACTGGTTTAACTGGTTTCCTGAATTGATCACCTGGTAATCCGGGAAGGTAAACACCTGGCGGTAGGCTGAAATATAACTATCCGACTGGTCTTCCTGTTGCACACCGGCAAGTACCGTTAGCCTGTGATTTGGTGCCACTTCTTTATCAAAGTTGACGGTAGCACGCAGGTTATTGTACCAGCTACGTGAAAATTGTTCGCTTAATGAATTGATACCCGGTATGGCCAGGCCTTTAGAAAAATCCGATTTGTACATCTGAATAATATGGGAAAAGATTTTCACACGTGGATCACTATAACGGGGAGCATAGTTTACCTCGGCCCAAAAAAAGTTTGCCGGTTTGTATTTTACACTAAGGTTTAAAAGTGCCATAAGGTTTTGCTCATGATACAACCCTCCAATTGCTGCACGTGCCAACGGGTTTTCACCATTATTACCTTCACCATACAAACCATTGGATAAGATCGCCTGGTTGGTGGCATTGTTCGAACGCAGGAACTGGAATATATAGGGGGCGCCTGAAGGAGGTTGTTTGATATCTGTACGACGCAATGAAAGATCTAATGTTCCACTAAACTGTCTGTTTAATTGTATATCCGTGTTGAAGCGTACGTTATATCTTTTAAAATTAACATTCGGCATAATTCCGTCCTGGTCGAGGTAACTAAATGAACCCATCATTTTCACTCTTTCACCACCTGCATTGATGCCTATATAATGACTTTGCATCATCGCATTTTTCTTCAAGGTAAGATCCTGCCAGTCTGTATCAGGATATTTATCGGGATTGCCGGCAGCGTTTGCTTTGTAATCAGCTACCACCTGTGGTGAAAAAATAGGCGAGTTGCCTACATTAACGCTAGCCTCGTTTGTAAGCTCCATGTGATCAAGCGCGTTAACAACATCCGGCAGACTGGTAGGTGATTGAATTCCTACATAGGAATTATAGTTTACAGCAACCCCTCTTTTATTGCCTCGTTTGGTAGTGATCAGAATCACGCCATTTGCGGCCCTTGCGCCATATATGGCTGCTGAAGAGGCATCCTTTAATACAGTAATACTTTCAATATCGTTAGGTTCAATATTGTTGATATCAGATTCTACACCATCCAATATTATCAAAGGGTTAGGGTCACCAAGGGTACCGATGCCCCTGATGCGTATGACGCCGCCATCAAAACCCGGTTGGCCGGTACGCTGCATAATTGTAAGTCCGGGCACAATACCTTGTAAGGCTGTTGATGTTTGTCCGACCGGTTTATTAGCCAATTCCACACCTGCCACTGTTGAAATGGAACCGGTAAGATTTACTTTCTTCTGGTTGCCGTAACCTACTACCACTACCTCCTCTAAACTGCCGGGGGCCGGCTGCATATCCACCAGCATGGAGATGGTTTGGCCATTTACGATTTTATACCCGGTAAGTGTTTGGGAGGTATATCCCACCGAAGAAACTTCAACGGTCAGATTGCCTGCCGGAAGTTGATCAAACTTAAACTTTCCTAAAGTGTCGGAGGTAGTTTGATGTGAAATTTTGTCGCTGGCTAAAGCGTTTATTGTTACGAAAGGGAGGGGCGTGCCCGAAGCGTTCCGGACCAATCCGGTAACAGAAGGTACCCTTTCCTGTGCCGCCAGGTTAATGCTACAGCATATGCACATAAAGAAGTAAAAAAGAGGCCTTTTCAAGTTTTTACTCATAAGTTTTGAGTTGGTTAAATTAAAATAAATGAAATATATTGTTGCCATTATGTTATACGAAAGCAGCAATCGTTATTCCCTAACGCATTCTAATTTTATTTTAACCCTTTTAGTGCAGGAGAATTCGAAAAAAACTTTTTCAAGGTGCAGGCATTATCTACGAGTTTTACACCCGGGATTTTAAGCATCTAATTAAGTACAGCTTATTTGGATGGAATTTGAATGATAAAAACATTATTAGCCGTATCCTGCTTCAATTGCAGTTCGTTCATAATGGCAATGTTTTGCAATATTTGATGAATGTTCTCATTTTTTCGTACACTGCCTACAAAGCGAATACGTGAAATGTATTTGGTAGGATATATTATTTTCACTTTATAAACAACAGACATATAGTCCAGAACCTTGGGGAGCATTTCCCCATTAAATTGTATGCTTGACTCTGTTTCGATACGACGGTCAGAAAGGCTCTCTACATTTTTTGGCAAGGATGCTGTTTTCCGATTACCTGAAGCCGTTGAAGGTGCTTTATCTTCATTATTAGCAATCGTGCTATATTTAGTGAACATATTCTTAGGACGATCAAAACTTATGACGTCGCCGGCGACAAGATAATATTGTTCATTCCTATTATTCTCTTCCTTACCAGATCGGCGCACCAATATTTTACCTTCCATTAACTCTACCAGCACTTTCCCCGACTTACTATTGCTTACTCTAAATTTTGTACCCAATGCAGTAGTAGCCACTTCTTTGCAAAAAACGGTGAAAGGCCGTTTCGGATTTTTAAAAATTTTAAATATAGCAGTTCCCTCCAATTGTATAGTGCGTCTGCCAGGTTCAAAGTTTCTCAGATAACTTATTTTGCTGCCTGCAGATAATTCAACAACAGAACTATCTGACAATACTATTTTTTCTGCAACCGGGGAAGCATTGAACCGAACGATTAAACCGGGAGATTCGGTGAATTTTCGGGCAGAAATTTGTGGTTGCTTGTTTGGAAAATACACTTTAATCATCCAAAAGGATAAAAACAATATGATGACAGAGGCTGCGGCATAACCCATCCTCTTATAAAAAACAATCCTTTTAGCATTAGCTGTTTTGTATTTCCTGTTCAAAAGTTCAGCTTCATGTTCCCTCCCTTTTTCATTACTATCAATAAAAGCATTCCATTCTTCTTCAGAAAAATATTGCGTATATTCAGACGGGCTATCTATCAAAGATTCATAAATGCTTTTTTTTTCTTCCGGGGAAGAATTTTTATCAAAATATTTTTTTATTAATTTTTCAATCACGTTCAAACCGATTAAGTATTATAATATAATGGTGGTCAGCACTTAGCGAAGTGATTTAAACCTCGCTCTTGCTTTTGGTAAAGCAAGTTCCATATGCTTGTTAACTGTTTTTAAAGAGATAGACAGTAAGGAAGAAATTTCCTTATAACTCAACCGTTGTTCTATTCTTAAACTGAAAACTTTTTTGCGCATGGGTGGCATTTTTTCTGTTATAATTTGCAATATTATATTAACATCGTAGGTTTCCATGGGAAGATTACCAGTGACCTCTTCTAACCCGCTTTTACCGAAGCCTTCTAATTTTAACCTTTCACTTTCTGTTTTGCGCAACACATCAATAAGCGTTGTTTTAGCTATGCGAAATATTTGCGTGGAAAGCTGCCACTCTTCACTTAAACTTTCACGGTACTCCCATAATTTAATGAAAGTTAACTGTGTTACCTCATTGGCATAATATGCAGAGCCTGTTTTCGTATAAATAAAATTATGCAGTCTCGATTGGTAGAAAGAAAATGCAAATTTAAAAGCATCATAAGAGCCCTGTTTTATGTCGTTGACAAGCAGCTGTTCCATTTAAATAAAGAATTTGAACTAAAGATATTCTTAGTTTAATCAAAAACCTAATTTTAAAATTCACTGCTCGGATGGCATTATTGATACCGGAAGCGATGAATATTTTTGTTACTTTCCCTTGAGAAGGGCGCTTTTTGTGATCTTCCGCAAATAATTGAAATCATGCAAATGGATGTTGAAAAGGTATTCACCATCCCTGACGCGGAGCCTGAAATCCATGCTATATTAACCCTTTTATGCGCTTTGATGATCGGGTCACTGGATCAGCCAGAGGGATAGCTTGACGCTTCAAAAAATGGGATTGTGCTTTTCCCCGAACTGGCGCAGCTTTGGAGGCATTGCTTTGTGTTTAGACAGACCTGTGCCTTACTGTTACCAAATTCCTCATCAATATACACTCGCTATTTCCAATTGGTTTATCAAAACCGGTATTTCACTATTTAAAATACTGGATAACATGGCAACGCCTTGTTCTGTAAAAGCCATCGGCATATATCTTACACCACCCCAACTTGAGGTGCCAATTTGGCTCCTCAAGTTTTCAAATTCCTTTCTGGTAAGCGCAAACATAAAGTCTTTGAGGAACCTGTCTATATTTCTCTTTACCTGCCTTTTCATTTGTTTTGTTTCTACGCCATACATTGCCGATAGATCCTTATCCAGCATTACTTTTTCACCACGTATTGCATACATCTTATTCAATACTTTTTGTTCTGCCACCAAAAGCTGCAACTCTTTTTTTGCCATAGCCGTTGTTTTTATGTTTATAAATAGGTAGACGGTTTTCAAATACCGCAGACTTTGATGCGTATTAAAACGTTGCCGACAACAGTACTCTTATCTCCGATTTTTTGTTTCCCTTTATTTCATCCTGACCGCTGCCGATAGCGTGTTTTCCGCTATAAATGACCTGCCCCCATTTGATCCACATATTCATACAGGTACTGAGCTTATACCTGGCGTTAATGTAATAGCGTGTTCCCTTATCGTAAAATACAGGAACTGCATAATAATACAGCACGTCATTTTCATACGCATACAGCCTGGAGTTGTAACTGTCACTTTCAAAATATTGCAGGCGTGCATTTATACGCAGGCGGCTTTGCGGAGGATTGTAAAAAACATCAAAAAAAGCCAGGAAACCTTTCTCCTCATTTGCTTTTTCCGGCTTATACCACAACAGCTCAAACCGGTGTCTTACTGAAAAAGTTTTACTAAGCCGGTGGCTGACCTGCGTGCGCCATGAACGGTTGAAAAATGGAACTACTTCATTCATAACATTAGCTTCCGTTTTTTGATTAATGGATTTCCGGCGGCTCCTGTACCGGCTATACATATCCGTTAGTTTTGAAGGCTGGTAACTGATCTGAATAAAATAGTCTTTGCCATAGGAAGGGGCATCCGTGCGGTATTTTAGCCAGGGGAAATGAAAAACATCGGCATACAAATCTACATTACACGCCGGCGCCGGCTTCAGGGAAAGCCCTGCAAATAACCCCTGCTCATTAGAAACCGTGTTACTGGCTGTAAATGCATTACCGTAAAAGGCCTGGTAAGCCTTTGCAATGCTGCGGTTCAGCAGGGAGATGCTGGCTTTAGGGTGAACGCTTACCAATACCCCGTTGATGGATGCTATATTTACATTGTTGTCAATAGCTGTTTCTCCGAAAGTATGCATGTTTTTAAAAGTGAAACCATAATCTATACTATAATTACTATGGTGCTTTCCCGTTAGGGCATAGAGGTTATAAGGCGCTGCTTCTTTTTGAATGGGCCGGTTAAAATGATATTGTATCATATTCAACCCGGCATACCAATTGCTTTTTTTAAACTTCAGGGTTGCTCCATATGCCAGTTGGTGTAAAGTGCCGTAGTCTGATCTTTCACTTTGTGTTCTGTGGTATCCCGAAGTATGAATAGACGATACAAAGTCTTCCTCTTCTGCCGGGCCTTTATTTAGTTTGGCGTCTAACTTCCTCAGAGAAAGAAAGGCTGCTCCCTGCCATTTATTTTTTTCAACCTGAACTGCAGCGCCCCGGTGAAAATAAAATGCGCCTGAAGAATTATATGGCCGCAATACAGCAGATTGCCTTTTAATATGCATTACGGCGCCCCCTTTTCCAAAAGCGAGTCCCTGCCAGTGAATGAGCCCCTGTCCCATATTAATAGTATAATCGCCCAATGCAACTGCTTTAACTATACCCATATTTCCCGCAAAAAAGTGAAAAGAATAAAAATCAAAACCTGCGGTCTTATCAAACAAAGGTTCCCCGGCATCTTTCGAAAGTGTTAACCCGTACTGCATAAGATTTTTATACTGGTATTTATAGCGAAGCATCAATCTCGAAGGATCACCTGCATAAGCACTGCCCGAGCTGTCTTTTTGCAGGTATCCTTTTGCTTTTTCTATAGCGCGTGAATAACGCAGCGCTATAGAATGGTTGCCGCCATTAAGCTGTTTTAATAGTTTGTCTTTTGTTAAGGCAGGCACTGTAAGCGCAATATAAGGCAGCAGTTTTTGAATAAGTGGTACATCCCAGCCGGGCACCGATTGCAATTCATAGATGCTAACCAGGTTACCTAATAACCTCCTGTAATTCATGAACTGGTTCACCTGCAGAGCAGATAATAATTGTAGTTCCGAAAGCTCGGCTGCATTAGCGGTGTTAAGGTTGAGCCGGTTCTTTTTCAGGTATTCTAATTGCTGCCACCAGCTATCATCCGTAGTTTCCCCATCTTCTGCCGCTTCTGTTATGGCTTCTAATTGCTGTTCCGCTTCAAAAGACGGCTGCTCCTGGCATTGTGCATACAGGGGAAACAACAGGCACAATATGAGGCTGCACCGGTTCATTCTTTAGTGCTTTTGGTCCACTGGTATAGCAGCAGTAAGCCGGGTGATATGCCCAACTGCTGATGAAAACTAACGGAAATGTCCATGCGCAGTTGCCGGTACAGGTAACCCACGCCAAAGTAGCCGGATGATGTGCCGGTAAAAATGCCCGCCCTTGCAAACAATTGCTCCAGTGGCTTATATTGAAAGCCTGCGTGCACATTCACATCCCTGTTTTTCTCTTTTATTATTTCTACCTGTGTAAAAAAGGAAGGAGCCATTTCATACCCGATGCCGGCTTTGTATACCGAAGCGATCTTTTCACCGGTATGCTTTCCTAAAGGGCTGCTTAGAGGATTGTATACCGATACACCGGTATGCACCTGCTTGCTGATATGGATTACCGATCCTATTTCAAAGTTTACTGCCGAAGCGCTTAGGTAGGAAGGTATGCGAAGATGGTAATAGTTGAATTTAGCGCCTATGCCTATATCTTCGCTCAACGCTAACCCATAGGCAATGCCTACCTGGGATTCGCTATAATCTTTATACCCGGAATAATCAGCCTGCAGCGCAAAATTTCCGGATGCTGACGGTATGGTGGCAACAGCAGTATACAGGCTGGTTTCTGCCAGCATAAATCTTCTTTCGCCATATACACCGGCATGGAAGTTTTTCAGTGTTGACAGTGCCCCGATATTGGATATAACGGAAAATGCATCCTGGAAGCTTTTGCTATATGCCCCTGAAGAAAAACAGTAAGATACTAAGGGACTATGTGTAGTTTGAGTAAAACCACCGGTGGACAGGCAAAGCCATGCCACGGTAAGCAGGTTAGCGCTTTTCATTAAATGGTGTTTGAAGAACAAATTAATAAAAAAATATTGCCCTGAAAAATATTTCCTGAATACCGGGAGCTCATATTGTTAGCCACAAATTATTTTTATCCTGCTCAAACCATAACTTAGCATTTTAATATGCCATCGTTAACACAAGTACAATCACCGGCAAGAACTGCACGCATTGCCGTTAGTGCTTTATTTTTTTCTGCCGGATTCTGCTTTTCAAGCTGGGCTTCACGAATTCCTGCTATACAGCAAAAACTGCAGCTTAGTGAGGCCGGGCTGGGTATGGTACTGCTTTCATTACCGGTGGGGCTGATGCTGAGTTTGCCCGTATCCGGCTTCTTAGTGGCACGTTATGGCAGCAGGCGAACCGTTGTTATTGCAGGCGTGGTTTATGCATTTTTACTTCCTTTTTTAGGTGTTGTTTCTTTTGTGTGGCAACTGGCAATGGTTTTGTTCCTTTTTGGTTTTGCCGGCAACCTCCTTAATATTTCCATGAATACCCAGGCTGTAAATGTAGAAGATGCATATGGCCGGTCTATTATGGCTTCTTTTCACGGGGTATGGAGTGTAGCGGGTTTTAGCGGAGCCGCTATCGGCATGCTTATGCTGGCTTTTTCTGCCTCCCCTTTTCTTCATTTTTGTATTATTACTGTTTTGGTATGGAGTATTGTTTTTGTGGTATATAAATACCTGCCGGTAAAAGATGTTCATTCGGGGAGCAACGTTCCGGTATTTGCGAAACCCGATGGCACCTTATTGAAATTAGGGCTGATTGCTTTTTGTTGCATGGTATGCGAAGGAACCATGTTCGACTGGAGCGGCATATATTTCGCCAAAGAAGTACAGGCTCCCAAATCGCTTACTACTTTGGGTTATGTAGCGTTTATGACCACTATGGCAGGAGGCCGGTTTGCCGGAGACTGGCTGTCGGTAAGGTTGGGCAGGAAAAATATGATCAGAATAAGTGGTTTGCTGATTGCCAGCGGGTTAATGCTGGCAGTAGCGCTGCCTTATATAATTCCTGCCACTATAGGTTTCCTGATCACAGGTATGGGGGTATCTTCTGTTGTGCCCCTGGTATACAGCGCTGCCGGACGGTCAGGAAAAATAGCCTCAGGTGTTGCGCTGGCGGCTGTTTCTACTATCGGCTACCTGGGATTTTTATTTGGTCCGCCGGCCATTGGATTAATAGCACAGGCATTTAGCCTGAGATGGTCTTTTACCCTGATCGCTTTCCTGGGATTAGGTACTACGTTACTGGCCGGGTTTTCTAAGATTGAAAAATAAAACAAACCAGAACAATTGTATATGCGCTGGTTTGTTTAGCTGCTTTTCCTTTTTATGTTATTCTGTGACATTCATTTACCGCATGGTTTCAAAAAAAGATACATTTCCATCAGGCGTTACCTGTAATATAATGGATTCAGACTGGTCGTTCTTTTTTAATGATACAAAATAATTGACATCACTTTCATAAGGCACCAGCGGGAATAAATCATTGAGGTTGTCTTCCTTGTCATTATACACAATGGTGTTTTCAACGCTATAATTTCTAAACTGTTTTGCAATTGTTTTACGTGCGGATTCCGGCAAATCACTATAGGCAAAATCATGCGTAGTGCCTGCGAGTTCACCGTTCCAGTCGTAAAAAGCGTGCATAAGTATGCCATTTTGCATAAATGTAGCTTCGCTGTATTGCTGATCCCTGCTCCATTGTTCGCCTTTTATGTTGGGAAAATCCGATTGAAAATCCTGCTTTGACATAAAGGTCGCTTTTTGTTTACTTGCTTTATGGGTACCATCGGCAAATGAAGCAGTACAAATAAGGGCAGCTATAAGCATTGTTAATCCTATCTTTTTCATAACTGTAGTTTTTAAAATAATGAAATTTGTTATACGCTTATACAGACTGCTGCTCAAGGTGGTCGTTTATGCCGTCATTGTTAAGCAAATGTTTTCGTGACGCGCTATAACGGAGCGTTAGGTACCAGAACATCTGCCACTTAGCGATAAGCTTAGTTTTTGATCAGAACATTTACGGAATGGGGTTGTAAAGATGGATGGTAACTCACATATGCCTGTCCTGTATTTTTGAAATTTAATTTTTCAAATAACTTTAAAATATGCGTATTGTTTATAAAAACCATACACCAGTTTATGCTGTTTTTTTCACAAAAAGACATTCTGCTTTTGGCCAGTTGCCTGCTTAATCCATTTCCGTGATACCTGTGATCAACAACCAAACGGCTGTAAAAGGCAAAGGGAAAAGCAACCGGAAGAACGAGGTGTTTCATAGATTGGTGATAGGGAAATTCATATAGGGAGTGAAATACATTAAGCCGGGCTGCTGCAACTATTTCATTTTGATCGTTCATAATGGTCCAGTGCAAGGCTGTTTCGTCTAATTCATCAAACCACCCATTGGGAAAAAGCTGCCTGTTTACAAATTTGCTTTTACCCGAATGCTCCCACACATTTACACGCAACCTATATATTTCCTTTAACCTTGATTTATCTGTTAGAAGCCGGGGCCCGGATAAGGTGGATTGCGGTTGGTAAAGACCATTTTGTAATGGATGAGTTAGCTTGCCGGGAATAGCAGATGCTGCCATGTGCTCATCCGTTGAAACACAACTGAATGCTATATTTGTTGCCATTATTTTCTGTTAAATAGAACGATTTTTTGAAAATACAAGTCCTGGTACGCTCATTTTGAATTTCGGGAATAATTAGCGCATAACCCGATGGAATTATAGAGTGGAACAGCGTCGGACGGAAGGGAGGTATGGTATGTTCTTTGCAATTATCACAACACAAAATTAATAGCGCCTTATGAGGTTGCCAAATTTAGGGGTTAACATTTCTCTCTATTTTAAAATATTCCGGATTGAGTAAATGTTTTTGATATGCCTGCCTGCGCAAAAAAATCCCCTTTGCTTTCCTGCAAAGGGGATGAAGTATGAAAAAGCGGATCCGGTATACTACCGGCCGGCCTGTAAATTATTTACCGCCTTTATTTTTTTTATTTTCCGATTCGTATTTCGCATAGGCTTCGGCGTTGAGCACATTTCCTGTAATCCTTAATTCAAGGGGAATGTCTATGCCCTGTACTTTTACATACACAGTTTTATCGAAAGGACCAGCCGCGGCAGCGTTAAATCCTGCTTTAATCACATTGCTTTTTCCTTTGGCAACGGGCTGTTCAGGTTTGGTGGGTGTAGTACAGCCGCAGGAAGCCCACGCGTTTTCTATTACAACCGGTTTATCGCTGGTATTCTGAAAGGCGAAGTCATAAGTAACAGGAGATCCCTGCTTGATTTTTCCAAAATCATGTTTTTTTTCTTTAAAGCTGATCAGGTCTTCGGCTTTTTGTTTGCCTTCGGTTTTTTGTGCAACGGCCCAGGAAGTTATGGCAAAGGCTGCCATTGTAAACAACAGTTTCTTCATATTTAATGGTTTATATTTTTTAATAATTGTACACTCGCGTTAGCAGGAGCGGGGTCGGCAGGCGTTTCCCACACTTCTCCTTTAATATACAGCAACTTTGTTTTTCCTGAATTATAAAAAACAGTTATTGCTTTTTCAAATGTTCCTTTAGCCGCCGCGTTATAACCTACTGTAATTTTTTTTGCCGCTCCGGGCGCTATCGGGTCATGGCTCCATTCAGGAGTGGTACAGCCACAGGACGCCTGAACGTTTTCAATTTGAAGCGGTTCTTTTCCCGTGTTTACCACTTCAAAGATATGGGTTACCGGTTTTCCCTGTTGGATTTTTCCAAAATCATACCGGGTTTCTTTGAGCAACAAAACATCCTTAACTGCTGCCTGAGTGGTACTGTTCTGCGCCTGCACCACTGATGCGAAGCCCAATATAAATAAAAAAGTGTAAAGCTTTTGCATTGTAATTTCGTTTCCTGTGCCTGCTACAACGTTTGTGCAAACTTACATATTGTTAAGCAACAACGTTAAAATTGTGGTTGATCCTGCATTTTTTTAACAAGCTTGTTGCTTAACTTGTGGTTTACATTTCCGTTGCTATTTTTAATTAAATTTAACCACAATGAGATATCTCTTTATCCTGCTCGTACTGTGTGTATGTAACAAACAAAGTACCGCCCAGCACGATACGGCAAAAACTGCACCATTGTATACCCAGTATCCTTTACCCCAGTTTTCTATTTTACTTACCGATAGCGTAACCTGGTATACCAAAAACGATCTGCCCAGGAAAAAGAAAACGGTGATCATGCTGTTCAGTCCCGACTGCGAACATTGCAAACATGAAACCGAATTAATAAAAAAGAACATCAGTCAGTTCAGCGGTACCCAGATAGTAATGGTAACGCCCATGCCCTTTGCTAAAATGCAGGAGTTTTATGAACATTTTGAGCTGCATAAATTTAAAAATATTACAGTAGGGCGTGATCCGAAATTCTTTTTTAGCAATTACTTCAAAGTGCATTACCTGCCTTTTTTTGCTATTTATGATAAAAACTACAAGCTGCTTAAAACTTTTGAAGGTTCCACCAAACTGGAAGACCTGGTAAAATACCTGTAATAAACAGCATCGGTTGCCGGGCGTTTTGAGCTGCCCCGAATTAACATTCGGCTAAATACCTTTATTTTGCTGAATAATATTCTTCATTTATTAAATACACTCACTAATGAAAGTAACTGTTGTAGGCGCCGGATCAGTAGGCGCAACCTGTGCTGATAATATTGCCCGGGCAGCACTTTGCGAAGAACTGGTTTTGCTGGATATTAAAGAAGGACTGGCTGAGGGCAAGGCGATGGATATGATGCAAACTGCCGCGTTATTAAATTTTGATACTAAGATTACCGGTAGCACCAATGATTATGTAAAAACAAAAGGAAGTGATGTAGTGGTGATTACTTCAGGTATTCCGCGCAAGCCCGGCATGACACGTGAAGAGCTGATTGGCATTAACGCGGGTATTGTTAAAGGCGTTACCAATAATATTCTCCAGCATTCACCCAATGCGGTGATCATTATTATAAGTAACCCAATGGATACCATGACCTATTTGGCCTTAAAATCGAGTGGGGTGCCTAAAAACCAGATCATTGGTTTGGGTGGCATTTTAGACAGTTCAAGATTTAAGTACTACCTGAGCCAGGCCTTACCTGCTTCGCCCAACGATATACAAGCGGTGGTTATAGGCGGGCATGGCGATACTACCATGATTCCGCTTACCCGCCTCGCTACTTACCAGGGTACCCCCGTAAGCGCATACGCCGGCCCTGAAACATTGAAAAAGGTAGCTGCAGATACGATGGTGGGTGGCGCAACACTTACCCGCCTGATAGGCACTTCGGCCTGGTACGCTCCGGGCGCTTCCGGTGCCGATATGGTAAGGGCAATTGTGCGGGATGAAAAGCGGCTGATACCCTGCTCCGTGTACCTCGAAGGAGAATACGGTCAGCAGGATATTTGCATGGGCGTTCCCGTAACGATAGGCAGAAACGGGTGGGAGAAGATTATTGATTTTAATTTGAATGATGAAGAGAAAGCCCTGTTCAGTAAATCGGCCGATGCGGTAAGAAACATGAATAACGTTTTAAATACATTATAAGCGCGTTATACTTTACGCTTCCAATGGTCTCCCGTGCAGGATGTTCCATAAAACAGGCTTCACGGGAGATTTTCTTAAGCTATATGCATTCACCTGTTGAATGTAGCGCATACTGTTGTAACGGCATTTTTTTACCAAGCCATTTCTAACTATATTTAAGTTTTCCAATATCGTATTGCAACCTTTGGTCCTCATTCCGTATCCTAAACTGTATCCGGTAAACTTAAATCAACGCGTATGAAGCTGGTTTTACTTTTTACATTCGTAACCCTCTCCCTGTTCGCTTATGCACAGGTTCCCTTTAACAGGAACCCGCAGCTCAATCAAACCTTATCTCCTTATTCCAATGAACGGATCAGCCCCGTAAAAAACCTGAAGATCAATCCACTGTTTAACTGGCATTTGAACCCTTATTCCAATGCCGCCATTAACCCGGGCAGTAACGCGTTGATCAATCCTAAATTAAACACAAAGATCAACCCCCACTATAATGAATTGCTGAACCCGCTGCGTTCACTGAGTTTGAACCCGTTGATGAATGGTAACTGGCTGGGATATTATTTGTTTGATAAAGAAGGTAATCACCAGGGCTACTATGTGCGGGGGGATCAATTGGTGATGCTATGTTTTGACCTGAAAGGGAAATGGACCGGTTATATGATTCAAACAGACAATAACACTTACAATTATTTTGATTTGAATGATGAATGGACCGGTATTTTTGCCTGTACTGATTCTGATAGCGGTATTAACCTGTTTAACAAGGAGAGTGAATGGACCGGCGACTACGCCAGGTAAATACCCGTACTTCTTCTCCTGTTTACATTGGCATTGCTGTATTTGCTAAAAAGCCACAATGTGCGTTGATGTAAGATAGATTTCCGCCAATGACTACCCACTGTTGTTGACAGTATGCGGCGAAAGGGATACTTTTAACAGGCAATCTTCATCCTGTAATCCTACGCTATGCTAAAATATCTTAATTCACCTTTGAAAGCCACAGGCAGCTTACTTATGCTGGCCGGTATATTTATTGCTGTATTTACCTTTGAACAGTTTCTTTTTCTCGGCCTATCCATTATTGCTTTGGGTGTACTCATACAGGTAACCGCCGGACTGCTTTTTAAGTCCTCCATAAAGCCCGGCTATAGCAGGTGGGGAGAAATAGCGTTAGTATTTTTTATTCTTACATTTTGCACCGTGCTGCTGCTGGATTACCTGGGCTTTATAAAAATAACTTTATAGCCGGTTATTCAAATCATACCTTTTACTTTATCCGCTATGGCGGTCACATCCTGCAAATGCATGCATTTAAAATGTTTTTTAGGGCATTTTTTTGTACCATAGTTAGAACAGGGTTGGCAGGGCAGCGCCGGCACAATAAAATTAGTGTGCTTTTGTGTTGATGCGCTGCCGTAATAAGGCTCCACATCCAATTTAGGCGAAGTGCCACCCCAAACAGCTAATACCGGTTTTTGAAAAGCGCAGGCAATATACTGTAAACCGGTATCGTGCGAAATAACCAGTTTGGCCTTCCGGGTAATATCGGCCGATTCATTAAGCGAAAACTTACCACAGGCATTGTATATTTTTACCGGGTCAACAGCAGCTATTGCCGTTCCTTCCTGTATATCTTCTTTGCCACCCAGCAACACCACGGGATGTTGTATTTGTAAACAAAGCTCCTGTAGTTTATATGCCGGCAGTTTTTTGGTATAATAAGAACCCCCGATAACAATGGCGATATAGCCCATCTGATGCGATAAAGGCAATTCGGTTATTTCAACTTCTTCCGCTTTGGGTATAAAATAATCCAGTCCTTTTCCGTCATCTTTTACGCCCAATGGCAGCAGGGTATTAAGGCTTCTCTGGGTAATATGAATGCCGGGCATGGTATTAATGCCCAGTTTGGTTAATAGCCATTTTTGCACACTGAGTTTACGATAGCTCAGCCATTTTGTTTTTATATCCGTTTCAAGGAAAATGCGCAGGGTACGCCAGTTTTTGTGCAGGTCAATGATATAATCATACCGCTCAAGCCTGATGTCTCTTATGGTTTGTTTAATATCCTTATCAAAATAATGGAACTTATCAATATAGGGATTGGCAACTGTAACCGCTTTAAACTTTGCCCTGGTCAGAAAATGCACTTCAGCGCCGGGGATTTGTTGTTTGAGGCAACGGATAGCAGGTGTGGTTAATACGATATCACCAATAGAAGAAAAACGAATGATAAGAAATTTCATGAACGGTGGATTAGTTAATTGGTGGAAAAGGTAATGAGCAATAGGCATATAAAGCTATAAAGATAGCTTAGAACCGAAGGCTCAATAGTCAATCTACAAATAAATTTGGTATAGATTGCTGAAGGCTGGTAGCTCATAGCTGAAGGCTGGTAGCTCACACCTCATTCCTCCACGTAATTCAAATCCTTGTTAAAGGTTTCCTTTGTGAGAATGATAGCAGCGGTACCAATAGCCATAATGATAATGGCCGAAATCCATCCGCCGGTATAAAAATTGGTAACATTGCGTAATCCCTGGAACAGGGGAAGAATAAAGATAGCCAGCATTCCCCTGATCATATTAGGTATGGTTGTAGCTGCCGTTGCCCTTATATTCGTACCAAACTGTTCTGCCCCCATGGTAACAAATATAGCCCAGAACCCGGTACCAAAGCCCAATCCTGCACATATCCAGTACATTTGTGCCGCAGTGCCATTCCATTGAACGGTAAAATACAGGATCATAAAAAAGGTCGTAATCATATAAAAAACATACAGCGCTTTTTTCCGGCTTTTGAACCACTGGCTTACAAATCCAATAATAATATCACCCAGCGAAATAGCCACATAGGCAAACATGATGGATTTTCCGGGATCAATTTTTTCAGTAATGCCCATATGTTTGCCAAACTCACTTGAAAAAGTAACCAGCACACCAATAACGAACCAGGTAGGTAAGCCTATCAATATAGCAATAATGTATTTTTTAAACCGCTCCGCGTTATTGAAAAACATAATCAGGCTGCCGCGTTTTACATTCATTTTTTTTACCTCGTGAAACATGCCCGATTCAAAAACAGATATCCGCAGCAAAAGCAATAAAAGTCCTAATCCGCCGCCAATAAAATAACAGGTGCGCCAGTGAAAATTTTCCTTGATAAAAAATGCGGCTACGGCGCCTGTTAAGCCCAGCCCCGCAACCATTGATGTGGCGATACCTCTTTTTTCTTTAGAAGTGAGCTCCGATACCAGGGTAATACCGGCACCCAGTTCTCCTGCCAATCCTAACCCGGCAATAAACCGTATCCATTTGTACTGATCAACCGTTTGTACAAACCCATTGGCGATATTGGCCAGGGAATATAAAATAATAGAACCGAACAATACGCTGATCCTTCCTTTTTTATCACCCATTACGCCCCATATAATGCCGCCAAGCAGCAACCCCCACATCTGCCATTGCAAAATCGTTTCCCCGTCGGTTAGTAATGCTGCTTCGGAAAGCCCAAGGTCTTTCAGGCTTTCAATTCTGATGATACCAAAAAGCAGTAAATCATATATATCAACAAAATAACCCAGCGCCGCTACGATTACGGCAATACTAAAAATTGTGTTTTTGGGTTGAGGCATGGGATGCTGGGTTTAAACGGTT
Source organism: Agriterribacter sp. (assembly GCF_035445465.1). NCBI lineage: Bacteria > Pseudomonadati > Bacteroidota > Chitinophagia > Chitinophagales > Chitinophagaceae > Agriterribacter > Agriterribacter sp. The sequence continues at coordinate 48,102 of NZ_DAOMQT010000005.1, read as the reverse complement.
TTTTTTGGTTTTTTTTTGCCCGACAATAACTTCCATGCCACAGGGAAGGTGGTTACCAATACAATAATAATAACAATCATCTCCAGGTGATCTCTTAATTCAAAGCCAAATTGTTTTCTTACCCATATCTGCAAAAAATGTCCGGCAAATATCATGCTCACCACCCATGCTATACAGCCTACTATATTATAGAACATGAACTTCTTCCTGTCCATTTGAACAATGCCTGCCACAATAGGTGCGAAAGTGCGTATAATGGGTAAAAAGCGGGCGAATATGATGGCGCCTCCGCCATGTTTTTCATAAAAATCATGAGCGTCATTCAGGTATTTTCTTTTAAAAAGAAAGCGGTCTTTCCAACTGTACATGGCGGGCCCTATTTTTCTTCCGAACCAATAGCCTACCATATTGCCTATAATACCTGCAATAGAAATAAGCACTGTCATCAGCAACAGGTCTATCCATTCGTTCCGGATATGCCCTATGCCAAAAGCTTTGAAGAACTCATGCACGAGGTTGCTGCTGTATATGCCTGCAACAAAAAGCAGGCTGTCGCCCGGAAGAAAAAAACCTGCAAACAAACCTGTTTCGGCAAATACAATGAATAATAAAAGCCAGAGCCCTCCATTAATAATATAAAACATAGGGTTCATCAGGTCCTTCCATGAAAAATCTTTACGAAGCGTTATGGTTTGGTCTTTTTTAAGTTCAGCTATGGATGATGAGAAATCACTGTATCCGCTGCGGCTGATTACTACAACATCGGAAGGCTGTGCTTTGATGGTAAAATAGCCGTTATCATCTGCCAGGTGTTCGTTGGTATTACCGCCTACGGTAAGGGTAGCGCTGTTAAGTGTTTCTTCATACTGGTTAAGGATCTGGAACTTTATTTCTTCTTCCTGTGCAAATAGCGCGCAGCTCATTACAATACAAATAGCCGTACCAATAATTCTTTTGATCATACTTATGGTTTGAAGTTTTTCTATTTCGGTGGCAAAATTGCATTATCTGTACAAATAAATGATCAGTTTTATTTGCTTTCTTAATAGAATATTAAAAAAGAAAGGTTAAAAATGATTAGTCGGGCTGAAATGCCAATGCTTTTTCATCATCAAATTCGCCTTCCCAGCGTGCTATTACACAACTTGCCAGGGTATTTCCAATTACGTTTACTGAGGTGCGTGCCATATCCATGAGCTCGTCGATGCCATAAATTGCCATAATGGGCCAAATAGGGAAACCAAAGGTTGAAGCCGTAGCAATCAGAATCACCAGCGATGCCCTGGGTACTGCGGCCACTCCTTTACTGGTAAGCATCAGCGAAAACCCGATCATTAACTGTTCTCCTATTGTTAAATCAATGCCTGCCGCCTGCGCAACAAATACCGAGGCTAAAGAGAGATACAAAGTAGTGCCGTCTAAATTAAAAGTATACCCGGTAGGTATAACAAAGGCTACGATCTTCCGGGGCACTCCGAACTTTTCCATATTTTCCATAGCAATCGGAAGCGCCGAATCGGAGCTGGTAGTAGCGAAAGCAATGGAAACCGGCTCTTTTATGGCCTGGATGAATTTCCGGATGGGCACTCTTATAAAAAGCAACACCGGCAATAATATCACCAGCAAAAAAACAAACAGGGCTAAATACAATGTCATCAGCAGTAAAGCCAGGTTTTTCAGGATGTCGAGGCCCAGGTGACCCACGGTTACCGAAATAGCGGCCCCTACGCCAAAAGGAGCAAAATACATAATGATATGCACAAACCTGAACATGGTTTCAGCCAGGCTTTCCGAAAATTCCAGCATTGGCTTTTTACGGTTGGGAGCCAGTTTGGCCAGCGCAATGCCAAACAGCACGCTAAATACTACAATGGGCAATACACTGCCTTCATAAATAGATTTTATAATGTTTTCGGGAAAGATATCTACAATGTGATCCTGCCAGTTTTTTTCTACTGCAACAGGCAGCTCTTTAAGTAAAGCGGCGGGAACATCTATACCTACACCCGCTTTGGTGATGTTAATGAACACCAGTCCGATAATCAGGGCAAATGTAGTAACGATCTCAAAATATAAGATAGATTTCCAGCCCATACGTCCCACCTGTTTGAGATTGGAATGGCTGGCAATGCCTACCACTAACGTAGCAAACAGCAGGGGCGCTACAATGGTTTTTACCAGACGTAAAAAGATGGTGCTCAGGAACCGGAGATGTTGAGAGAAAGCAGGAAAGTCGAGCCCTATTTCCACTCCAATGGTCATAGCAACGAATATCCAGGTGGTAAGTGATCTTTTAAACCAGGCAAATAATACCAGGCTTATAATTAAAAGCCACCGGCCTGTAAACAGTACTTTTTCAGGAATGGTTATCCAGTGTTCGAAATGAAAAAAATGCAGAGCCGCGATAATGGTGAAAAGAGCTAGCGCTAATAATCCTGAGCTGCGGGTATTCATATATAATGCTAAAACGGGCTGGTAAATTTCAAAACTAACAGAAAGTTTACGGTTAATGAAAAAGAAACTGTTCTTTTTTGATGTATACCGATATAAAACCGGCAAAGTTTCTCCTGATTTGAGCAGAAATCATTACTTTTCCCCCTAATTTCCCGGCCCTTAAAAATTTCACTTTAAATACCTACTAAGGCTATGAGTTTATTTGTAAAGAAACCAATTGCAGGATTAATTGCCGAGGCCCAGGAAACGGGGCCCGGAAGCTTAAAAAGAACTTTAGGTCCCTGGGCATTGGTGGCTTTAGGCATCGGCGCTATCATCGGCGCAGGCTTATTTTCTATTACCGGCATTGCCGCTGCCAACCAGGCGGGGCCTGCCATTACCATTTCATTTGTTGTGGCGGCGTTGGGTTGTGCTTTTGCAGGCTTATGCTATGCAGAGTTTGCATCCATGATACCCGTAGCCGGTAGTGCATACACTTACAGTTATGCCACCATGGGTGAGTTCATTGCCTGGATTATTGGATGGGATCTGGTATTGGAATATGCCGTTGGCGCTGCCACGGTAAGTATAAGCTGGAGCAGATACCTGACCAGGTTCCTGGAAGGGTTTGATATTTTTTTACCCGCATCATTTACTGCCGGCCCATGGGATGGAGGGATCATTAACCTTCCCGCTGTGCTTATCGTTATTCTGGTGAGTTTACTGCTCATCAGAGGAACCCGGGAAAGCGCATGGGCTAATTCCATTATCGTTGCGCTTAAGGTAGGTGTGGTATTGGTGTTTATTATTTTAGGATGGCAATATATCAATAAGGAAAATTATGTGCCCTACATTCCTGAAAACACAGGCAATTTTGGTGAATTTGGTTTTAGCGGGGTGATAAGGGCGGCGGCTGTAGTTTTTTTCGCCTACATTGGTTTTGACGCGGTAAGTACGGCGGCGCAGGAAGCCAAAAATCCGAAAAAGGATATGCCTATTGGTATATTAGGCTCTTTAATCATTTGTACTATATTATATTTACTTTTTGCGCACGTAATGACAGGCGTTACCAGTTATACTTCTTTCAAAGGCCAGGATGGTATTGCGCCCGTGGCGGTGGCTATTGATCATATGGGCAAAGCGGATAGCGCCGGTGTAATTCATCCGGATTATCCGTGGCTCAACCGCGCTATCATAGTGGCCATCCTGGGCGGCTACGCTTCTGTAATATTAGTGATGCTGATGGGACAAAGCCGGGTATTTTACAGCATGAGCAAGGATGGTTTATTACCTAAAGTATTTTCTAACGTACATCCCAAATTTCAAACTCCTGCCAAAAGCAACTTAATGTTTATGCTGCTGGTGAGCTTGTTTGCCGCATTTGTGCCGGCAAGGGTAGTAGGTGAGATGACCAGCATTGGTACCTTGTTCGCGTTTATCCTGGTATGCATCGGTATATGGGTGATGCGGGTAAAAATGCCTGATGCTCCCCGCGGATTTAAAACGCCGCTGGTACCGCTTGTTCCGATTTTAGGTGTGGTTACCTGCTTTTTTATGATGGCTTTTTTGCCTTTGGATACCTGGATCCGTTTAATAGTGTGGATGATCATAGGTTTTGATATTTACCTGTGGTATGGTATTTACCACAGTAAGCTTTCCGCCGGGCAGTCCGGAACCGTGGCGCAGGCAAACAGGATAGGGGGTTTAAGCGGGCTGATTTTGGCTGTATGCTTAATTATCGTTGCTTTTATACATCATCATGTTACCGATGGAGCCGACACTGTTATTTTTTATTTTTCACTCATTTTTGCTGCCGTACATGTGGTATTGTATGTACAGCGGATAATGAAAAAATAAACGTAAGCGATTTATTATACAAACCGTTTTCTTTAACAGGAAATGGTTTGTATTGTTTATTAGCAAGAAGGGAATCGTTAGCAGTAATTTTAAAAATCAAAGTAATTAAATGTATCAATTAGAATCTGAGCAACTTTGGCTTAAGTTTGAAAAATTTTTTAAAGACAGTTTGAAATTTTTTCAAACTCAAAATTCCCTTCATGAACTTTTGCTGAATAAAACCAAAATGACTGAATTTTATAAACAAAAACTATTTCAAAAAATTTCCGAACGTCTGGAGCTAAATTTATCCGAGAAAGAGTATCTACGAGTTGATATGACAATGTACAAAGTCGGTGAGAATAAGTATCATGTTCCATTCATATTTATAGAGTCAGAAAACGACCCAGATGGCGATATTGCAAACGAGATAAAAAAATTGCTTCATTTGAATGCCCCTCTTAAAATTCTAATTACTCGGGGTTCATTTGAACAAGATATTCTTAATAATGACACTCATTGGCGTTATGTTATTGAGGACTTTGCTCAATACAACCGAATGATTGGTTACTTTGCCTTCATATCAGCAAGTTGGGATAATAATAAACTTAAGTATCAGTATATCGCGTATAAAGAAAATGGAGACAAGTATTGTAGCTTACAAACATTATTTCTGTAACCCTAACAATGCAGCTTGATATAAATACCCGGCACTCAGATCGTGCCCATCAATTTTTGGTACTTTGTTCGGCTATCCCAATGCTGTCAGCAAAATCTATAACTTGTACTGTATCTCAATAATCAACTTTGGTATGTCCGATGGACCGGATCGTTATTACCCGCGCTTCGCCGATCTGTAACGTTGGTATACCCAACAAATACAAAACAAAAGCAATAGATGACCCGGAATATATTTATAGCAAACAGGCTACGGGAAGTATTGATCAACGG